>NZ_JHXG01000009.1:0-184252 GCF_000621825.1 Xylanibacter brevis P6B11 | reverse complement strand
TAATAATTTAAGTTCGGCGTGTGTAAAGCCAAGATGTTGGCAGTCTTCATTTCACAAAGATACAATGATTATCTGACACACTGGCTGTTGGACAATAGGCATTTTTGTACATGGTATAGGCATTTTTGCACAGAGACGATGAATTATGGACGGTTTTTCCTATCTTTGCAGCAAACTTTTCGAATAGACGAAAGCAGACATGAATAATAACAATACTGCCCCCCCCCCCTGCCCCTCCCCTACAAGGGAGGGGAGAACCGTAGAGGAAGCCGCCTCTCTCTCCTCCCTTCCGCTCGAGCTCTGCTCGCTTGCTACCGAAGGGACGCAAGAAGGGGAGAACCGCAGAGGAAGCCGCCTCTCTCCCCTCCCTTCCGCTCGAGCTCTGCTCGCTTGCTACCGAAGGGACGCAAGAAGGGGAGAACCGTAGAGGAAGCCGCCTCTCTCCCCTCCCTTGTAGGGGAGGGGCAGGGGGTGGGGTCAGTAACCTTAGTTATATAGAAGTCAACAATCTATTAATACGCAAATAAAAAAACGGAACCTGATGCGCAAGACGATTTTCAAGATACTGGCATGGAGCATCGCGCTGGTTGTGGCTTTGGTGCTGACGGCTGTGCTGCTGCTCAACACCCGTGCTGTGCAACAGCGCATCTGCCGACGTGCCACTGCTATGCTCAGCGAGCGGCTGCAGGCTCGCGTCGGCATTGACAGCATCGACGTGAGTCTGGCGCACCAGAACCTGCGATTGTTCGGACTGCACATCGACGACCAGCAGCAGCGCCCGCTGCTGACCATCGCCGAGGCTGGCATCAGCATGGACCTGTGGGCTTTGTTGAAGAACAGGGTGGTGGTGCATGGACTGGACATGAGGGGCGCCCACGCACAGCTCTTGAAACCTGGGAAGGACGAGCCTGCCAACTTCCAGTTCCTGATAGATGCCTTCAAGCCTGGAAAGCCACAGACGGATGCCGAGAAGGACAGCCTGAAGAAGAAAGAAAAGTTGGCGTTTGATGTCCGCCGGTTGACCATGAGCGACATCTTGGTGCGTTATAACAATGCTACTTTTCAGCTGGCCTCGCTCAGCGCCAGCGGCAGCAATCGGCACTACCAGGCCAAGGCACAGCTGCACATCAAGACCGACAACCACCGCCCGCGGAAAAATACAGGTAAGCCGCACCGGGGCTACTTCGACGTGGGCCATTTCGACGTGAGCACGCAACTGCAGCTGCGACTGGACCTTAGTCGTCCGGACACCGTGTGTGCTGACGTGGTGCAACTGAATGCCACCGACTCGGTCATGGGCATCGACATAGATACCGTGCGCGCATATATTAAATATGTGGATCATAGGCTGCTGCTGAGCAACATACGCATCAAGCAGAAACGCACCGTGCTCGACATTGACAGTGCCACCATGGTGCTGCCACGGAAAAAGGGCAGGGGAGGGAATGCCGATGAAAAACAACAGTTTGGTTTTCAGACGGGCACCATCGTTGGTACGGCCTATCTGCAAGACATCTCGCGAGCCTTTGCACCTGTGCTGAGCCGCTTCTCGATGCCGCTGCAGCTGACCTGCACCATGAGTGGCAACGACAGCACCATGGCGTTTCGCAATGTCAGGGTGAACACACGAGACAAGCGACTGACCATTGCCGCTACGGGCGACATCGTGGGACTGAAACACAAAGAGACCTTCAACCTGACCTTTCGCGTGGGCAGTATGAAGGCGCGAAACGGCATCGCAGAAGAAATCATCAGGCAGTTTCCTGTGAAGAAGATGATGATGAAACAACTGCGCAACCTGGGCGACATCAGCTATAAGGGACATTTCCGCGTGGTGAGGAAAAAGCAACGGTTCTGGGGACGACTCAACACGGCGGCCGGCGCACTGGACTTCGACTTCTGGCTGGATGGCCGCCAGAAATATGTGGAGGGAACGGCTTCTGCCGACAGCCTGCTGTTCGGACAGGTGATGGACTTGCCACACTTCGGACCCCTGAAAGCACGGGCCGAGTTCAAAATAGACATCAGCAAGCCTCGCACACGGGCCATGCGCCAGAAACTGGGTGGCAAGTTGCCCATAGGACAAATAGAAGCCACCGTTGTGGACTGCAAATATCGCGGTGTGCGACTGCGCAATTTGTCAACAACGGTGGCAAGCAACGGTGCCGTGGCCACTGGTAAGCTGTTTCATCACGGTAAGCGTCATGAGCTATTTTTCTCGTACTCGTTTACCAATACCGACGAAATGCGGAAAATGAAAATCACCAAGCCTGGCTTCCGATTCCGTAAGAAGAAAGACGATTAGTCTTCATCGACGTCGCCTACGGTATGGGTGTGTCTTCATCATCGCCGCCTACGGTCTGGGTCTCACCCACTTTGTATTCGGTGACGCTGTAAGACAACAGATGGGCATTGCTCTCGCAGGCGATGACCAGTACTGCTGGGACGATATATGTTTTCTTCATAACTGTTATTTGATGTTGCTTGTTCCTAATTTAATGTCGATGGTGTAGGATACGCCTGCCTTCCAATCGATGCTGAGGGGGATAGTGGCAGTCTGGCTTCCATTCTTGGTGTAGTTGATCACCAGATGGACGTTCTCGGTGCCGTTGGCTGGGTGTTCTTGCGGAATCATGAAGAGGTAGCCACACGACAGCTGTTGGGGCTTGGTCGTGACATCGATAGCGCTGTTGCTCAGAGCGTAGTCTGCAGAGCTCTTCACATCAATCGACCAAGAGTGGCCGTTATAATTGTAGTTGCCCTTGTTGTTGACATTCTTGAGCTGAATGCCGGTGACGGGCAGTGGACCGCCCAGTTTGGTGGACAGCGTTTTCGACAGGTAAACGTTGAAGCGCACGGCAGCACAGGCATGGTCGAAGCGCAGGCTGACGTGACCAGCAGCATCGCTGTAGGAGATTTTCTGATGCTCGGCCACCAGCAGGTCGTGCTGGTGGTCGGGCTCGCCATCAACGGTGAATGATACATAGGGTTCGTCGTTGTAGTGGAAGGTGCCACCCGTGTAGGCATAGAAATCTATTTGTTGCTCGTTGTAGACCCCCGATGGCCATTTGTTGGTGTTCCAGACATTATCGGTCTTCGTAAAGTCGTACTTGTAAGTGTCAAGATAGTTCATCGAGAAACTACTCAGTGAGGATGTCGTGGTCACGGCGGCTGCACGGCTGTTGGCAGCAGGCGTTGTCATGGGACTCTCTGTCACGTCAACGATCATCATTCTGGGAGCCTCGCTCTCTGTCTCATCGTCTGATGAGCACCCTGCCAGACAGGCTGCCACCAGTAAGAAAATTAATTTTAATGGTTTCATTTCTTTTGTTTATAAATTAAAAGGATATATACACTTCTTGTGGCTTGCCCGTCAGCTGGATGCTTTCCTGGATGGTAAAGGTGCCACGCTTCTCGGTACTATAGTAGCGTATCTGGGCTGTCTCGCCAGCTTGAACGCCACAAACCGTGATGTGCCATTGGTCGGGATTTTCGGCATCGCGTTCGCCCACACCACGACATTCGTTGTCAACAAAGACGGCCAGCTGGTCACGGCTGTTGACGGTGAATGGCAACTGCAGGGGGAGCGTAACGGTGAGCTGACTGACAACAGGATACTTCGTGCTGCCATCGCTGATGGCGAGGTCCTGCTTGTAGGGCTGGAAAAAGTTGTTGGGCGTGAAAGGTACCTCCAGCTGCATCTTGTTCAAGTGGTGAATTCCACCGCAGTAGTAGCGTAACTCCATGGGCTGACCAGTCTCTTCGCTGCTGGCCTTGACATGAAGCAGGAAAGCCACCTTGCCATCGCTGAGCAGGTTGCGCGAACTCACACCGCGACATTCGTCGCCGATGAACACTGCCATCTGGTCGTCGTCGGTGGAATGGCCAGACAACTCGTCGCTGAGCCTGATGAGCAGGTGCATGCTACACTCGTACTTAGTGGGGGCGGGAGCCTGCCAGTTGGGCTGGGCTACATCCGATGACCAGTCGATGGCCCATGTCGGTTTGACAGAGAGTGCAAAGACCGAACCTCTCCACTGTTGGTTGTCGTCACTGTCGGATGAGCAGCCCCACGCCAGGGTGAGGGCTGCCATCAGTATCATTGTCTTGATTGTTTTCATAACGCTTATCACTTGTCAATTACTTAATCACCTGTTTGCGGCCATTGTAGATATACACACCACCTCGTGTCGGCTTGGCGCTGAGCTTGATGCCCTGCACGGTGTACCAACCATGCTGTGGCAGCTGCTCGGCAGCAACAAAGGCAATCTTGGTGGGTTCGTTGTAGGTTCCACTGATGGCGTTGACTTCGTAGTTCATCACCTGTCCGGTGGTGGCTATGATTTCGCCATCACGCTCGACGGCAAACGAGAGAGCCGTCTTGCGGTCGCCGGAAATAGTCATGTAGATGCGGTCGCCCTGCATGGTGGCCTCGCCCACATTCTCGGCGTCGGCAAAAGCAATCAGCTTGTCGCCTTCCTGCAGCTCGATGCCCTCGGCAACGGCTGTCAGCGACATGTTGTTGCTGTAGGCATAGCTACGGCTGCTTACTTCGTCGAAGAACGTGGTGTTTGGTTCAAAGAACGGATAGACGAACGTAGCTTCGCCAGCACGTTGGCGATAGAGCATGTAGCCCTCGCCAGGAACCATGTACTGCAGGTCGCCCTTCCATTTCCTTGTGCCATTGGCGTCTTCGGTGAACATGGCAAAGGCTGTCTTGCTCTTCACCACATCGCCATCTTCGGCCTCGTCCAGATAGTCGGCAAGGGCCGTGGCCACAGGCAGGTTGAGAACAGGCGTGTAGCCAATGGAATTCCAGCCCTGCTTGACGGTGATGGTGCGATCGCCCACATTCTTCAGGATGACACCTGTGATATCGACAGAGATAGGACGGCTGACCTTGATGCGATAGCTCTCGCTCACGGAGGCTTTCATCTTGTCGAACGATGACGTACCCTTGTTAGAGAGCCATTCGCCATACTTGTAGAGCAACGACGTGTTGCTGTTCTCGTTGATCAGCATGTCGCCTTCCTGCCAGTTGAAGCTGCTCAGCAGGGTCTTGACATCGCGGAAACCGTCGTTCAGCACGTTCAGTGATACCCAGTTCCAGCCTGCCATCAGATTGATGTGCTGGATATAGAGGTCGCCGGCCTGCAGGATGAGTGGCGACTTGGTGGTGCCTATCGAGCCCTCGGGACGGAATTTTACCTCCTGCGATGACTTCAGTGCCATGATCTTGCCCGTCTCATGATGCCATAGGCGGAACGTGAGTGGCGTGGCCACCGTGGTGCTGTCATAGACTGACATGAATACCAAACTCTCGGAAGAGTTCTGGTCGTAGCTGATGTTGCTAACACCCATGCAGCGACCCTTTGCATCGAAGGCAGCCACCTTGTCTTCGGTATCGGTGACAATGTCTTTGTCCATCTCGACGCGAGCCACAATGCTCATGGAGTATTGCTTCATGTTGTTGGGAACCGTCCAGACTGGCTGCGTTCCTTCCACGCTGATATCCAATGCCAACGGCTCTGTCAGACCATCTTCATCGGTCAGATAGATGATGTTGTCGTATGTGCCGACGTTGGTGTCGTGGCTGATGGTGAATGTCAGCGTCTTCTCGCTTCGGGCATCGATGACACCTTCTGCTGGGGTGGCAATGAGCCACTTAGGCAGATTCTCCACTTTGTAGGTATGAGAAACACCGCTGTTGTTCACAATATTGATGTCGAACGTGACATCTACGGTAGAACTGCTGCGGATGGTCTTCTTGTACGTCTTCTTAGCCCAGCGCAGTGGATTGAGATCAACGAATACAGATACTGTTGCAGGCGAAGCCATGAAGTTGCCGTTCAGGTCGGGAATGTCGCGGACGGTGGCATAGATGGTTCGCTTGTTGATGCGTTTCTGCAGCTCGTCGATGTTGATCAGAATGCGGTTGTCGCGCCCAACGAAACTGAAGTTCAGGTTGCGTAGTTCCTCGTAGGCCTGTACCGGAGCACCTGTGTTGAGGTCGATGCGGGCGGTGATGTCCTTAATGGGATCAACAAAGATGCTGTCTGCCTTTTCTATTGGATTGCCATCACCATCGTCTGTGATGAGCTTGTTCAAAGGATAAGGCTGCAGCACGATGGAATTGTTCTTCTGACGCTCCTGGCGCTCAAAGTCAACATAGGTGATAAGACCCATCTCTGAGCCACCGAGGGCCTTGCTTGCATAGCGCTTGATGAGGCTGATGGGCAGTGCCTGCTCAAAGAGTGTCAGACCGTCGATATGGCCAGAGAAGGCATTCTCCTGATGAATCTTGTCGTTCTCAGCTCCCTCGTCTTTCCATACCATATTACCCAAATAGAAGTCGCCGGTCATACCTCCCAATGAGTCGGTAGCAAACTGTATCTTCATTTCTTCGTCAACATAGATGCTGGCCACCTGGAACGAACGGTTCACGGTCATCACATAATGGTGCCAGCGGTCGTCGTCGTAGCCATCGCCCAGATTGAACTCTTGCCCGTAAGTGCGGTATTTCAGCGTGGGACCTTCGAAACCGATGAAGAACTTATTGATGGCGCCGACGTCGGTCTTGCGGCCAGAGCCATTGCAGAGCAGGGCACCATGACCGCTTTCGTTGGTCTTGAACCAGAACATCAGCGTGTAGTCTTGTTCGGCGGTGCGGTGGAAGGCTTTCTCTATCAGCTGCAGACCTTTGACGGGCTTCTGCTCGTTCTTGTCGAGCAGCAGCGACATGCTGTTGGGATTTGACCAGTCAGCGCCTTGGAGCTTCAGGTGGGCCCCCTGTGCCATATCGATGGCATAGTCGCCCTTACCCTCGTTCATGGGATAGTAGTCGGCCAGTCCCATCTCGTAGCCTGTCAGCATCTTTTCGGCATAGCTGTTGAGAGTGATGAGATCCAGAGCACGATTCCATATGCGGGCCTGTATCATACGGCCCTTGTAGTAAGAACGTCTGCTGACGTCGCTCTGGTTGGTGGCACCGAAGATGAGTGGACCGTAGCCGCTATAGGTCACACTGTCCATGGTGTTTTCTTCGTCACTGCTGTAAAGGGTCAGCTTCTGACGGTCGTTGTCAAGCACGAATGCCACACGCTGGAAGGATTTGCTGTTGAGCACATTCTTTCCAAGCAGCTCTCGCTTGTCCACCACCATGCGCAGGTGTCTGTCGGCTGTCAGCCACAGTTGCAAATTCTTGCCGTCGCGGCCGTGCGAGAAGATAGGCATATCCTGACCGGTGGAGTCTGGCAGGATCATCACTTCAACGGTGATGTTCTTGTCGGTGAAGTTGCGACGAGCCTCGCTCTGGGCATAGCCGTGACCGTCGAACTGCAGTGATGGTGCCTCTTGGAGAATGGTCTCGTTGGTTTCGCCCTTTATCTCGAAGTTGGTGGTCTCACGCAGGTAGTTGTGTTCAATGCCCTCGGAGAAGTGGAAGATGATGTTGTCGCCCATTACTAGCACTCCATCCTTTGGATCTGGATTGCCGAACAGTTGTGGACGGCGCGTGTCTTTCACACCTGAGAGGATCTTAGACTCGTTGGTGAGGAAGGCGTTGCCATTGCGACAGAAGAGTACGGCTCTCAAATCGTAGGCCTTCTCAATCTCAATGCCTTCGCCAAAGAAACGCGTGGTGATGTTGCCATTCTCGGGTATCATCTCCTTGGTGCCACTGGCTGCGGCATAGAGTGTAGAGTCGGCATAGAAGCCACAGAGGTTTGTCCAGTAGTCATCGCCACGTGTGGACTCCTTATATTGTAGCTCAATGTGGTCGAAGTTATGCTGGTTCTTGTCGAAGTCACTGATGATGACAGGCATGTACCAGCCTTTGTCGACTTCCTGCGGTGCATCGCAGTTCATAATCCACTTGTCGCCAGGTGTGGTGATGGCCACCTTGCCTGCCGTCTGCAGATAATGAACGTCGAAGGCTACCTCCTGGTTGACCGTCGCATCGCCCATAGAGATGAGGCCTATCTTCAAACCCTTGTAGTCGAATTTCTCGCCGGCATAGACCTCGAGGGTCTTCTCGGTGATAATGCCAGGACGAACCTCCACGGTACGACTGTTGCCAGTGAGAGGCATGCCGTCCATCATCAGCTTGGCGCCATCGGGATTCGATGTCTCGTTCAGATACAGGTTGAAGTAGTTGTAGGCAGCATCGGGCTGTTCGCTCTCGTTGGTCAGATAGACCTTGAAACGGGCGGGCTCGCCGTAGGGCACACCGCTGATGCTCTGCTTGTCCATCTTGATGACGGGATTCTCAATCTTCTTGGTACGCTCGTCGATGACAGAGAGCGGATTGTACACACGCGTAACACGTTCACCCTCGTAAGGACGGCAGGTGGCACCTCCACGGGTGCGATAGACAAAGCTACGTGGCTGGCGGTAGTCCTTGAGCTTCATTTCGCGCTTCAGGAAGTCGTAGTTGTAGGCTTCCAGGTCGTCGAAGTTGTTGCCAACAAAGACGTCCATGACGTCGTCTGACGTTACGTCGTCGGTACTGGTCTCCACCCGATAGACATCGAAGTTCAGGTGGCTCTTGTTGTCCATGGCAATGGTGAAGCTCTCCTTGCGGTTGAACGATTTCTTTTCTGTATGTCTGGGCGTCACACCGAAACTCATGGCAGGTGTGAGGCGGAACTTGAAGGTCCAGCCTACAGCCGATACCTCTACCTGAGAACCGCCAGAACCTGTCTGTCCCTGGGTGTTGCCCACCTTTGCTTTGTTGACACTGCCAATGAGTTTGGCAGCTGCAGGACCTACGAATGCCGCTGCGTTCAGGGCAATATCGCCAGCAGTATTGTCAAAGTAATCTACCGTGCTGGTTGATATAGGACTGACAAACGAGCTGGTGTTGGAGTAGTCGCTGGAGAATGTCTCGCTGTAGTTGATGGAGGCACCGCCATCGACGTCGTAGTTTTGAACCAGGTTGTGTGCGGTCAGTTTCTCTTGCTCGTTGCGACCAATCATCTCTTCCCATTTCAATAGGAGATCGTGATAGTGGGCCACTTCGTCTATTTTGTCGCCACTATACTCGTCGGGGGTGATTATGTCGTAAAGCACACCAAAGTTCTTGTCTTCCTTAGGCACCTTCGACAGATAGACCAACTGGCCTGTGGCGTTGGCACGCTGCACAGCCTGTTCTTTGGTGCCAGTGAAGATCAACGACAGACACTGGTCGGTCAGCGAAGGAATAAGTTGCTTGGTGATGTAGTATTGTGAATGAACGAAATTAGAGTTGATGACAGGACCGAAGGTTACGACCTCGTCGCGTACCAAGTGTAGCACCCGTCCTGCTTCATCCTTGCCTTGGGCAATCTCTATCATGCGTTCGGCCTTCAACAGACCGCCCATCTGCTGGAATACGCTGTCGGGAATCACACGGATGGCAGTGGCTGGTTTGACCACGATGTTCTGGTCAACACCAATGTACACATCGCCAGCATCGCCCACCAGAAGACTGCTGCTGCTGGTAGAGATGTCTTCGTTGGCCGTCATGGTGTAGTTGAAAGCACGATTGCCGCTGCCCGAGAATACCAGGTTGATAGAGGTTGCAAAAGCATCCGATGCGGAGTTGTTGAAACCTGCAACGCCACCACCGCCCATGGGGGCAGCTACCACACCGGTAAAGGTAGAAAGATTGTTGCCTGCAGAGATGTCCCATGTCAGTCCGGCACTCCAACTCATATCCATAGAGTAGCTATACGACAGCGTTGAACCCTTGCTCAGCGTGGCTTTTGATGCGCCGCCAGGCGGGTCGCGCAGAACGTCAACCAACAGTGGTGTTGAGTAGTTCAGAATGTCTTTCGCACCCTTGAGCTGCTGTATATTTAATATGTATGCGCGTAGAGGCGTGGCTTCGTAGTGGGTGCCGTCCATCTCGAGCGTCATGGTCACTGTGCGCAGCGCGTCGCTGCCAGTGAGCAGGTAGGGTACTTGTGCCACCTTCAGTAAATAGGTAGCCTCGCCCACGCTGTCGAGCTCAACGATGTCGCGATGGGTAGAGCTGACCAAGCCATTGTGGATGGTCACCTCGCCACCTTGCAGACGGATGATGTCGGTGGTGTCGCTCTTGATATTGTTGTTGTAGTAGTAGCGCTCGGTGGCAGATATCTTCACAGGATACTGACGGTCGATGCTGAACACAGGATAGCTGAAGGTGTAGCGGGTCTCCAAAGAGTCTTTTTTGCCCTCAGGCCACCCTTGCTTCTTGACGCCATAGGCCAGCGTCAGTCTCTGCTTTTCGCTGCCCAGGTTCTTGAAGTTGTAATACTGATCACCGAAATAGTCGAAATGGTCATAGCCTATCTGCTTGTAGTCGATAATGACGGGAGAGTGATAGATGCGGTTGTAAATGGCGTGGTATTCCACTTCGACCTTTGTCACCTCATTCTTGTCGGCATTCATCCAAGAACCCTTCACGCTGTCTTTATGGAGGGTCAGCGAGTCTCTGAGGTCAATCACGTCGCCCACCTGTCCGCTCTGGAACAGCGTAGCATAGCCCTTGGCGGTGATTTGCTGAATCTTCCACTTCACAGGTGGCAGCAATACCTCATATTCGCCTGTATGTACGTCGGGGGTTATCACCATGCGGTTCAGCGTGGTGTGTACATTGGTCTGATAGACGTATTTCTTGTCGTGAGATTTGTGATAGAATACCTCGTCGCGCTCCTTCTTGTTGAGATCCTGATTGTCGCTCACCAGGCGTGACGCATTGTCGCCCTCGAGCGCGAGTACGATTTGCAAATCATCGCCCAGGTTGTTGCGCGACAGTGAGTTGCCCAGAGGAATGCTGCCCTGGTCCTTGCCGCCAGCCACACGTCCGATGAGTTTCACACGTGTGTCGTCATAGAAGTAAATACCAGGCATCTCGCCAGAGATTTTGCAGATGGTGTCTGTAGAATTGTCCGTCTCGTAGAAATAACCGCCGCGATAGAACACGTGTCCGTCCTTTACGGCACGAATGGTGTGGTCGCCAGCCAGCATGCGGAACGCAAACTTACCTTCGAAGTCGGTCACCACCTTGCCTGCTGCTGTGTGCACCTCGCGTCCGTCCACCAGGAACGAAACACCCTGCACGGGGATGCTTGTGCCGTTGTAGAGAACAAAGCCCGTCATCTTGACGCCCTGTTTTACCTCGAAGGTCACACCCTTGACAACGTTGCCGCCTGGAGTGGTCTTGAAGGTCACGGGTTGTACGTCGCTAAAGCCTTCTAACCGCGGTGCTGCGTTATATGTTGTCTCGGTATTGTCCACGTATGGCAGATTGCCTACACGGAAGAATCCGCTCTCGTCGGTAGTGGCCTTCCAAGAGTTGTTGTCTGCCGAGGTGATGAGGATATCAATGCCTGGAATGCCAGTGCCGTCAGAAAAACGCAGGTAACCCTCGACGGTACCGGTCTGTGAGCAATGGGCTGTTACGGTCTTTGTGTCATCGTGCTTCAGACCCTCACAACTGTTTACACCCCTTACGAAGTACTCGTATTGCTGTGTGGGACTGGTGCTCTTGTCCTCAAACTGCATCTCGTTCAAATCTGAAATCAGACACTCGAAGTCTTTATCGTTGACATTGCGTCGCCAAACCTCGTAGTAGTCAACAGGCTCTTCGTCTACGTTTGCCCACATCAGTAGTACGGAGCTTTGTAGCTCGCGGACTGTCAGCGAATTTTGGTCGATGCGGCCCATGCTCTCGTGATAGAACTGGTCCTTAGGCAGCGCGGCGGCATAGGCAACTGTGTCGTGGCCCAATGGCGACTTGCTGCCGTCTATCAGCAGTTCTATCTGGTATTTGACGCATGAGCGGCTGACGGGTATCTCGATCTCGCCTGCCAGTAACTGGCTGGCACTGATGCTGGTTGTTGTGCTGTCGACTGCAGATTCGTCACGCTTGAAGGTCTTCACCTTCAGTGTCATGCTGGCACGGTTGTCCCACACATAACGATGCTGATCGTCGTTAGCCTTATAGCTCCACGTCACCTTGGCCTTGTATTCTTCCTTGTCGCTCCAGTCAGCCTTCACATCGGTAGGCTCTAGCAGAGTGAGCTTGTCCAGTTGTGGCTGTATGGTGACAAGGGTGGGGTTCTTGTCGGCTGCCATGCCCCACAGTTGCTGAGCCACACCGCGCACCACCCAGTAGGAGACTTGTGCGGTGCCTGTTGAGACGTCGATCTGTTGGGCCGTGAGAGTGCTCATCAGCGTGGAGTCTTTGAATTCGTAGTTGGAAACATCGCTTTCCAACGGTACCGAACCGATTGACGTCATATCTTCGGGCTTGCCTGTCAGTGAGCGCATCACCACGAACATGTCGCCATCCATAATATCGGTGTAGTCGGCATCTTTGATATCCCACTGTAGTCGCACGGCACCGGCGTCTGTCATGCTGGCTGTCGTAGAGCTCAGTACGTCGCATTTCAGATTGCGAGGATTGTGCATCACGGCATCGCTCTTAGGATCATAGGTGTAGTCGATGCTGTCAATCATGAGACGAACTTTCATTTTTAGGTCACGGTGTGCCTCAGTGGCTGGCAATAGCAAGAAGCCTGAATAGCCGTTGTCAGGCGGGGTCAGACGAGCTAAGTCTTTCCTGTTGCCGTTTTCATCGGTGTACCAAGCGTCAATCCACTTGATGGCCTGGTCGCAAGAGAATGGTATCTTTACCATGCCTTCTTCTCCACTGTCCGTGCCAGGAACTATGTCGTAGGCTTCGAAGGTGGGTTCGAGGCTATAGCTCTTGAGGACTGGACGAGCCTTACCGTCAACGAGTACCCAAGAATCGTGCTTTTCGCTATTCATCGCATTGACTACAGCCTGCTGGTCGGTGTAGTTAGCGTGGTCGCCACATTCTCCCCAGTTGTGCGAAGTGTAAACGGCAATATGGTCTCTACCACCCCAAGCATTGCCACCTCCCTTTTTGGCAATATAACCGATGCTGTAACGAGCGCCTTCGCAAGAACCATTCTCGTACAGACGTTTGGCATCCCATATGACACCATCTTCACCCCATCCGAAGAAGGCACCTGCAAAATTGTCGTATTTATCGTTGGCTATAGTGATCAGCTTGCCGTCGAACAAACAGTCGGTGATGGTGATATGACTTTGGCGGGTGTGGCCGGTGAAACCACCAACGAAATGACCATCGGAGTCTTCGGACTTGACAGTGACCGAAACCCAACACCGTTCAATGGTAACATCATCGCAGAAGCCACAAAGGCCACCGTTGTGCTTCGTACCATAAACATGGCCAGTGACGTGAAGGTCGGTAATCGTCGCATTCCTGACATAACGGAATGGAGCCACGTAGTAGTAAGGGGCTTCGATGGCAACGTTCAGCGTGTGGCCGTTACCGTTGAATATGCCACGGAAGGGTTTATTGTCAGGGATGCCAACGCTGCTGGTCACGGTGAAATCGGCATCCATGATGGCATTCACATCATACTCGGCCATAGATTCTTCCACCAACATTCGGAAGTGGTTCCAGTCGTTCTCGTTACGCAATACGTGGTAGCTGACTCCGTCAACGATAACTACATCGTCGTTAGGATCGGCTGCCCATGTCGATGACGGTGACACCCACATGATGGCGGACAACAAGGCTGCCAACAGGAAAGACAGGCGTCTTCCCTTCATGGTTTGGCGCAACTTGTTGCACATTTGTTCTTTTTGAAATTGTTTCATACTGATTGTTATTTATTAGGTTTTCTTTTCTCGTTTTAGCCAGCCAATCGTTGACCGGAGTGTTAATAGTTCTCTAGAAAGGTGTATTTTTTCTTTTTATAAGATTGCTTTTAATTTGCAAAGTTATATAAATAATGTGAATGTCGTAAATTGTTGTATAGGCATTTTTGCACATACGCGGTGTCTGTTTTGTCAACTTCCTGTGATGCGAAGAAATGCAGAACTTGCTCTGTTTCAGTAAAAAAAAGTGATGAGTTTGCTTGTTCGTATGGTATTTTTTTGTAATTTTGCGACGGAAAGTTATAGTGACAACTTCGCAGAAGTAAATAGAATGGAAATTTTGTTTTATACTTGGCTTTCTGTGTCTTTACCGTTAAAAGAAATTTGAAATGAAACAACGCTACCAACAGATATTAACTGCCGCCACCATTTTACTGACGACTACGGCTTGCAAGAATCAAATTGCCGATGGACAGATTGTCGTACGGCACAGTCATTTCGTCTTGCAATGGTTCGTACTGGTGTTGATTCTGTGTGTTATGGCATCCCTGTTCTTTTATTTTTCTCGCATACAAAGGAAAAACCGTCAACTGCACCATATCATCAAATCGTTGGAGCAGTTGCCGCCACTGTCAGATACAACGACTGCTTCGACAACACCATCACAGCAGAATACTGACGATGAGGAAATGAAGGAATACTTGAAGATGGAACGCTTGATCAACGAACAGAAGGTGTTCCTCAATCCGTCGGCAAACATCGATATGGTGATGGAGAAAGCGGGGTATAGCCGCAGGACGTCAACGAAACTGATTCAGCGGTATGCCAGTTCCAACACGCGTCTGGACTACCTGAACCAGAAACGCGTGGTTTATGCCGCTCAGCTACTGTTGAAGGATCCGTCGGTATCAACAAAGGATGTGGGTGCGCAATCGGGCTTCTATGACGACAGCACTTTCCGTCGTAACTTTAAGAAATACTATGGGGTGACGCCTGCCGCCTTTCGTGCTGTGCATGGCGCTGGCGGCATGGAAACTTCTCGCTGAAGAAAAAAAAAAGCTATCACCGTTGAGATGATAGCTTTTTTATGTTGTATCGAAACAATACTTATTTCTTGATTCTGTAGAGGCGGAACGACATGGCGGGCAGCTGGTCGTTCAGCACTACGGCCTTCTTGGCTGTCTGGCACTGCACAGTGCCTGCCACCGGAGTAATCTTGGTGGGGTTGTCCAGTGTGTTCTCATCGTCCATCGAACCATTGTAGCTCAGCGTCAGCGTGGTGGCTACGGGGGCGCCCGTCATGCCCTGCAGGTTGAGGGTGATGTCCTGCGCCTGCTTGGCGGTGTTGATGACCTTCACGATGACTTCGCCAGTGGTCTTGTCGAAGACAGATGAAGCAAACAGACCGTCCTGACCGTCAAGACCTGCCACGGGCTGTGACTTCTTGCCTTTGGTGTCGGCGGGATCTTTCATAGTGAGCTTCAGCACGTTGGTGCCTTTGTTCATGGCATACATCTGCTGCACGTAGTAGCTCACAGACTTGAACGAACGCAGGTTGTCGTACCAGATCATGTCGGGACGCCACTGCCAACCGTCAACGTGGGCGAAGAGGGGAGCGTAGGTGGCCATCTCTACGATGTCGGCATTGCGCTCGATGCCCGTCATGAAGGCTGCCTCGTAGAGCGATGTCTCGTAGTGGTTCCACTTCTTTCCCTTGCCGTGGCAGGCATATTCGCCAGCAAACACCTTGGGACCCTTGCGGTCGTAGCTGTCGTAGCGCATAGCACCACAGTTGCCGTAGCGCTTCTTGGCTTCGGGGGTGGCCAGGAACCACTCCTCGGGACGATAGAAGTGCTCATCGACCAGGTCGGCCTTCTGGGCTTTCATAGCCTCCCAGCCCTTCTCGAACATCTTGCCTTCGGAGTCGGGACCACTGGTGCCGATGATCTTGATATTGGGATATTTGGCTCGGATGGCCTCTACGAAGGGCTTCAGACGCTCGAAGTAGGGCGTGTCCCACTGTTCATTGCCCACACCAATATATTTCATATTGAAGGGAGCGGGGTGGCCCATCTCGGCGCGAATCTTTGCCCACTTAGAAGTGGCGGGGTCGCCATTGGCAAACTCGATGAGATCCAGACAGTCATCAATGAAAGGCTGCAGCTCGTCCATCTTGGCATGAGCCTCCATGCGATTCTGGAACTGACAAGCCAGACCTACGCTGAGCACGGGCAGTGGCTCAGCACCAATGTCCTCGCACAACTGGAAGAACTCGAAGAAGCCCAGGCCGTAGCTCTGGTAGTAGTCGGCATAATAACGGTAGTCGAAGGTGTCCTCCCAGCGGTTGCGGTTCAGCGGACGGTTCTCTACAGGGCCGATGGTGTTCTTCCACTGATAGCGACTATCCAGCGTGGTGCCCTCGACGATACAACCGCCAGGGAAGCGGAATACGCCGGGATGCATGTCCTGAAGTGCCTCGGCCAGGTCGCGGCGCATGCCGTTCGTACGACCTTTATAGGTGTCAACGGGGAAGAGCGAGATGTGCTCCAGCGCTACGGGGTTGCTGTTGCTCAGGAAGATGCGCAGCTGTGCCTTGGCATTGGTGCGCGTTGACTTTAAAACGATTTCGTATTTCTGCCACTCGGATGAGGTGATGTCCAGCTTCTGTTCAACAAACTGCTGGCGTTCCTCCATGGTGTTCTGGTCTATCAGCTGTACGCGAATCTGCGACTTGCCCTTGGGTGCCTTGGCCCACACGCTGAAACGGTATTCCTTGTCCTTCTCCACGCCGATGCCAAAGAAGCCTTCGTTCTGCAGACCGGTGCGGCGCTCGCGGTGACCAGGGTCAGAGAGTACGACGTAGTGTGGACAACGCTCGAAGGGACCATCGTCCTTCAGAGCCACATTGCCAAACACGCGCCAGCCCATGAACGACTGTGGAAATTCGAACGAACGGTTTTTCACCAGTTCGCCATACAGGCCACCATCGGCAGCAAAGTTGATGTCTTCAAAGAAGATGCCGTACATGGTCGGCGACACAGAAGCACCCATTTTCTTGGTGTTTACGTCCATCACATGGCCCGCATGGGCAGCCAGCGATGCAGCAAGCAGCATGGTGCAGGAGATTAGTTTTAGTTTCATATAAATAGTTAGTTGTATGAATAGTTCGATTGTCTTTTGGCCGTTTTAGGCCCTTTATCATGCAAAATTAGTTAAAAAAAGACAAAGAAACAAATCATTTACGGAAAAATGACTACTTTTGTAACACTTTAACGAACACACTAACGAATATGAAAACAATTCTCGTAGCTGAAGACAACGACAGTAACTACCTTCTGATGACTTATATCCTGAAAAGAGACTATCAAGTTGTACGTGCGGCCAACGGACTGGAGGCCGTAGAGAAGGTGAATGCTGGTGGCATCGATCTGGTGCTGATGGACATTAAGATGCCTGTGATGGATGGATTGGAGGCTACCAAGAAAATTAAGGAAACGCATCCAGAACTTCCTGTTATTGCACTGACGGCAAATGCTTTCGAAACCGATAAGCAGCTGGCACTTGACGCGGGAAGCAATGATTTCCTGACGAAGCCTGTCAACAGCAGGAAGTGTCTGGATACGATCGCAAAGTTTATTTAATCAGAAGAAGCACTCTTGACAAAGAATGCGCAGTAGGTGAGATAGAGCACGCAGCACAGTGTGACCATGATGCCACCTACGATACCTACTGTACCTATAGCAAAGCCTATGACTGGGGTGACAACGCCACCGCCTGCTACGGCTGTAATCATAAGGCCAGAGATCTGATTGGCCTTATCGGGCTTTGCTTGTAATGCCATGGAATAAATAATCGAGAAAACGGATGAGGCAAAGAAGCCTACTGCACCGATGCACACCATGTTGACCATGGCATTGTGCCAGATAATCATGACTAGTAGTGAGGCGATGCAGCAAAGGATGTTGACTCTGAAATAGCGGATGCTGGACATGCGCGCCAGGGCGAACACGCCAATGAAGGCACCAACGGTGCGACAGAAGAAGTAGATCTGGGGCGCAAACTTCACCTGACTCTCGCTCCAACCGAAACGCATGGCCATCAGTTTGGAACTGATGAAATTGGTGGCCACATCGACACCCACAATAAAGAAGATGCCAAGGAAGAGCAACAGGATGGTGTTGTCCTTTAGCAGCGCAAACGAGCTGGACAGTGAGACCTGCTGCTCGGTGCTTGGTGTCTCGCGCTGAATGGGCGTGAGCACCAGCCACAGGGCCGACAACAGTGTGATGAGTCCCAACAGGGGGAAACAGTAGTACCACTTGTCTTCGCCGCCATAGTTGACTGCAAGCAAAACAATCTCTGGACCTACCAACGACGAGAGGGCCTTGATAACCTGGCCAGCAGTCAGACTGCTGGTCAGGAGTCTGCCATCGCTCACCACATTGTTCAATAATGGATTTAAAGACACTTGAAGGATGGCATTACCAATGCCCAGCAGGGCGTAGGCCAGCATACAGGTGATGCTATTGTAGGTGAGCAGTGGCAACAGCATGCCTACCACGGTGATGCCCATACTGAGCAGTACGGTGTTCTTGCGGCCCCATTTGTTCATCTGATTGCCCACGGGAATGCCGAGGAACAGAAACCAGATGAATACCAGCGAGGGCACAAAGCCTGTCATGACGGGCGACCAGCCGAAGCTGCGCTGCACGTAGTCGGACGAGATGCCGACAATATCGCAGAAACCCATCACGAAGAAGGCAAATAATACGGGGAGGGATTTTTTCATCTTTTATTCTACTGAAAGTTAAAATGGGAGTTCTTGGACAAGCCAAGCAACTCCCAATTCTTTTTTTTGTTCTGTTATTTTAACTGAGGACAGGGCACGGGTGCTGCAGTGCCCCATGTCTGATTGGGCTTTGATCCCATTTGGAACTTCAGGGTGCCTCCCTTGTAGAGTTCGTCGCGGAACAGCCAGCACTGGTTCAGGGGCTTGCCGTTTAGTTGAGCCGACTGTACATAGTAGGCATCGCTGCCGTTGCCCTCGGTCTCGATGACGAAGGTCTTGCCCGAGGCATAGCGGTCGCTGAGCTGTATCTCGATGCGGTCGAACAGTGGACTGCCCAACTGATAGGTGGGACGCTGACAGGCACCGCCTTGCACGTCGAACAGGCCCATGGATGACATGACGAACCATGCACCCAACTGTCCCTGGTCTTCGTCCTGACCATAGCCATAGCCATGTTCGCCGGTGGTGCCGTAGAACTCCTCGCAGATGAGGCGCGTCCACTTCTGGGTGAGATAGGGCTTACCCGAGAAGTTGAACAACCAGGGGATGTGTAGGCTGGGCTGGTTGCCATGGTTGTAGGGACTCGATACGCCCGAGAAGGCGTTGGTCACCTTACCGCCACCAAAGACGGTCTTGCGGGCCACGGTGAAAATAGAGTCAAGACGATGGTTGAACATGTCCTTACCTACACGGGCTACGAGGCCTTCGGGATTCTGGGGTACAAAGAAGGTGTACTGGAAGGCGTTGCCCTCCTGGAAACCGCGCCATGACTCCAGCGGATTGAAGTTGTCGATAAAGTCGCCATTTGCCACGCGTGGACGAACCATCTTCAGTGTGTCGTCGAACACCTTGGCCCAACCGTCAGATAGTGACATCAGCTTCTGGTAGTCGGCCTCCTTGCCTAGTGCCTTGGCCAGTTGTGCCACGGCATAGGCGCTGAAACTATATTCAAGGGTATGAGATACGGAGAACTGTGAGCCACCGGTGTGGGTGCCATAGAAGACACTATCGTCGAAGGGCACATAGCCCTTGGCAACAAACTGACCTACGTCCATCTTGCCAGCACCCTCGATACGGTGGTCGGCACCCAACTCGTTTTTCAAGGCTGCCTCATAGGCTGTGGCAATGTCGAAGTCGCGGATGCCACTATTATAGGCACCAGCAATGGCAATGCTGGTCATGTTGGTTCCTACGCCAGAGACGTACTTGCTGTTGGCAACGCCGTCGCCCAACCAGCCGGCATCCTGATAGATGCGCAACTGACTGTTCACCCAGTCGTTGTAGTACTCGGGGAAGACCATCGCCCACAGTGGTGTGAGGTTCCAGTAGCCACCCCAGATGGCATCGGTATTATAAAAGTTGAAGGCAGGTTTGCCGTTCTTGTCCTTGGGAAGGCTGCCCACGGTGCCGTCGTTCTTGGGATAGGCACCATTGACGTCGTTGGCCAGACCGCGACCCAGCAATACGTGGTAGAGACCGGTATAGAACTTAACCTTGTTCTCCTCGCTGCCACCCGACACTTTGATGCGGTTCAGAGCCTGATGCCACTTCTTGGTGGTGGCGGCCAGCGCTTGGTCGAAGGTCAGCTGCTTTGCCTCGGTCTGCAGGTTCAGTTTGGCATTAGCGATAGAAGTATAGGAAAGACCTATCTTCACGGTCACCTGCTCGTTCTGCTTGGTGGCGTAGTTCAGGCTCATGATGGCACCTGGACCGTGTATTTCGGTGCCACTCTGAAGCTGACCTCCCTGGTGGAACACATCTACCGATGCGGGGGCTTTGTCGAGCACGGCATAGAAATACATCGATACGGTGGCACCAGCCTGATACTTCTTAACATATTCGGGCTCGGTGATGACAAAGCCCTCGATGGTCTTGTCGTCCACCTGACGGATATAGGCATCCTTGACGGCTCCACTCTCGCCTTGACGATTGCCGATGTTGAACAGGATGTGCGACTGCTCGGAAGCTGGGAACGTGTAGCGCTGGAAGCCCACACGGGCGGTGGCAGTGAGCTCTGCACGTACCTGATAGTCTTTCAGCACAACAGAGTAGTAGCCGGGATGGGCGCTCTCGTCAACCTTGTCGAAACGTGAACGGAAACCTTCGTCGGGCGTTTCCATCTTGCCTGGAATGGTCTTGACCGTACCCGTGACGGGCATCAGTGCGATGCCGCCCACCTGAAACTCGTGCAGACAGGGAAAACCGTCGATAGAGGTGTGCCCGTCCTCATAGCCCACGGCCTCCCAGCCCTGGTTGTTGCCGTAGGTGCCATTGGTTGAGGCACTCAGCTTGGCCAAGCCGAAGGGTTCGGCAGCGGGGGTGTAGAAGAACCAACGGCTGTGGACGGTGCCCAGGTTGGGTTTGACGTAGCCTAACAAGGTGGTGTCGAGTTGCGACTTCTGCTGTGTAGAACAGCCCGTCAGACAGGCAATCGACAGAATGCCAAAGATGAATCTGATTTTTCTCATTATTACTATACTATATATACTTATATCGGTTTTTCGATGTCTTTATTGTCCTACCACCTCACCTTTGTAGAGTGCGATGAGGCTCAGACCGTCGAGCGCAGCAGCCTGCATGAGCAGACTCTCAATGCGCTTGGGCGAACCGCCGGTCCAGTCTTCGTAGAAGAAGCCTGTCTGGTTGCGTGCCTTCTCGTAGGCATGGTCGGTGAAGTTGATAAAGGTGTCGATATAGTTCTGAGCGGTCTTGTAATAGGGACGGATATCGACGAATGCGTTGATGAGCTTGATGGTGAACCAAGGGTCGTTGGCAGGATAGGCCAGTGCCATACCATTGGCTGGACGTACGAAGTAATTATAGGCCCCCTCGGCCGATGCTTTGGCATGGTTGAGGTACTTCTCGTCGCCAGTGATCTGGTAGAGGCGCACGCCATTAGAGATCATGGCACCGGTGTTGTAGGTCCACTTGGTCTTGTTGATAGCCCCCGTGGCCTGTTTGTCGTTCCAGTAGTTGTTGTCCTCGGGGTCGCGCAGATTTGTGTAGAGCCAATTGTAGAGTCGTTTGGCAAAGCTCAAAACGTCGGCTTTCTCTTCTGACGTGCAAACACTGTAGTATTCCAACAAGAACAGTGTGCCGAAGCCATTGGCACAGGCCGGCTTGTTGGAGTCGCCCACACCAGCCTGGTTCTTCTGTGATTCGTTCCACCACATGGCACCTCCATGGACATTGTCCTCGCCCGACTTCAGGAAACTGACGATGCGCTTGGCGCGCTCCAGATAGATCTTGTCGCCCGTCAACTTGTAGGCATGTACCAAGTCGATACCCACAATAGAGTTGTCGTCGTAGTAGCGCGTGCCGCCACCGCTCACGCCATTGGTCTGAGAGCCGTAGCCGCCGATGTTGACATCGCCAGAGGTGCGCCAGTAGCATTCAAACTTGTCAACCATGCTCTTGTAGTCGATGTCGTAGCCCAAAGCATAGAGGTTGGCTGCAGCCGAAACCAGTCCGTCGTAGGGCCAGAGGAACGAGGCCGACAGGTCGCCAGCGGCCTTGGGATAGTTCTCGTTGTAGAGTCCACTGGTGGGACCGTTCTTCACCTGATAATACTGGTTGATGAGGTCGAACAGCTCTTTGGCACGTTCGTGATAGACAATCTTCTCTGCGGGCTCGTCGGGAACGGATGGAGAGGCGGGAGGAGTGAACTCCTCCACGCCTGATCCACCGCAGGAAACTAATACCATTGTTAAAGTCACTAACAGGACCTTGATTCTCAACATATTGCTGCGTGTTTAGATAGATGTGATGTTTGTAAATGTGTGCATAAACAGGTTATCCTTGTTGGTCTCGATGGTGATGGTGGCATGCTTGTAGTCCAGGCTGCCAGACATCTTCCACAGGTGATCCCACTGACTCCAGCCGAACTCATAGAGTGAGTAGAACGAGGGATCCTCGCCACCAACGGGACGCTCGGGGCTGACGCTGTCATGACGCCCCCAGCACATGTCGCCGCCATTGACGTTGGCAATGAAATAGTAGCGCTCTTCGGTCCAGCTCAACCAGCTTGGTGGGTTGGTGTCGGGGCGCGACTGGTCGATGAAGACAATGTCGCCCTCGCCCTGGAAACGACCGTTGCCGATGTAGTCGAGCACGGCGATGTTGTTGTACGTAGCACCCCAGATGCAGCGCACCTGCGAACCGATGGCGTCCACCTTCATGCTCATGGTGTTGAAGTCCACGGTGATGCGCGAAACCCCGGTAGAGGCATTGGCTGCGGTGGTAGAGGAACCTTCTTTCAGTTTGCCGGTGGTGTCGATGTAGTAGGCAAAGGCATCATCCGTAGTGCCCGACTTGAAGTAGATGGCACCATCCTTCAGTTGGGTGAAGATCTGGTAAACACCCTCTTCGACGGTGCGGAAAGCCTGACCCTCAGCCTCGGCAGCAGAGCCATAGAGGTACAGTTTGGTGGGGATGTTGTCGATGCCTTCACCACGTGTCACGGTGAGATGTCCCACCTGCTGACAGGTCTTGACGTTGCCACCCTTAGACGCTCTGACGGTCCAGAGCAGGGTGCCGGTGGCTTCAGGCTTGATGCCGGCGTTGCGTGCCATCGTGTTGATGGCAGCCTGTGTCAGCGTGAGGGTGGGCAGGGCGCCTTGGTCGCTCTTCATGACGGCCAAAGGATTGGTGAAGTCGCCTCCCTGCTTGTCGAAAAGCACCTCGTAGAGCACGATGCCGCCATCGGCAGCGCCGCCACCCGTCCACGACAGTTCGACAGGGGTGGGTGAGGTGACATCTAGTACGAGGTCGGAAGGACCACTGAGTTCGGTGGGAACCGTGAAGTCGGTGTTCAGCTCGTAGGTTTCCTGACAGCTCACCAAGGCAAGCAGGAGAGCGCCAGCAAGAAATATCTTTTTCATAGACTTTTTATTTTATTCTTCCTTTTAAAAATTCCAGTTAATTAATCACTACCAATTAGGATTCTGATCCAGGTTTTTGTTCAGGTCTCTCTCTTTCTGTGGGATGGGCCATAGGTAGTGCTTCTTGGCGTCGAACTTACGCTGTTCTACGCGGATGAAACCATTGTCGGCACCCACAATGTCGCCTGTCTGAAGACCGTGGCACCAGCCGTTGAGCACGTTCTCGGCAATCTTCCAGCGGATAATGTCCTTATAGCGGAGACCCTCCATGGCCAATTCAGAGCGACGCTCTTGGCGCACGATGTTGATCAGCTCGTCCTTGGAGGCAGTGGGGAAAGCTGTACCATCAGCAGTGAAACCAGCACGGCTGCGGATTGCACCGATGGTGTTGTTCCATACGGTCTCGTTGAGTGTGCCAAGTTCTGCGTGAGCCTCGGCATTCATCAACAGGATGTCGGCATAGCGAATCAGGATGGTGTTGAGGCTTGATGTGCCTACTGAAGAGCGATACTGGTTGTCCCAATACTTCTTGACGTAGAAACCAGTGGCAGAGCAGTCGGAACTGAAGCCGTAGCCGTCTTTGTCGGCTCCTTTCTCGCAATTGATGGTGACCTCTGAGCCATCGGCCATCTTGTAGCTGTTGCCAGTGTACATGACCGTGGCAGCCAGGCGGGGATCACGGTTCTCATAGGGTTTGGCGGGATTAAAGCCCGAGCCAGCCTCGTCGGTGGCCTTACCGTTGTTCATGAGGTAGCTGTCAACCAGTTCCTGCAGGGGCGAAAGCTGTGAGTATCCACCGAGGGTGGGAGGCAGAAAACTGTACTGCGTGCCCTGTTCGCGGGTAGAAGGAGCATATTGCACGTCGAGGATCACCTCGCAGTTGCCTTCGTTGGCTACCTCAAACAGACCTGCATAGCTGGGGAACAACTGGTAGGTCTTCGTATTGATGATGTCCTGAGTGAGTTGTTCCACCTTGTCCCACTGACCTTCGAACAGATATACCTTGGCCAGGATGGCTTTGGCAGCGCCGCTGGTGATGCGACCTTTGTTGTCGGCATCGTAGCTGGCGGGCAGGCTGTTGCTCTCGATAACCTCCTTGAGGTCAGTCACGATGTTGTTGACAACGGTCTCGCGTGGAGTGCGCTTCATGGTCTGACTCTCAGCGATACTGATGACGTGCTCAGGGTAAGGAATAGCGCCAAAACGCGTGTAGAGCTCGTAGAAGTGATAGGCACGGATGGTCTTGGCCTCGGCAATATAGCGCTGCTTCAGTTCGGGTGTCAAGGATGACACCTTGTCGATGTTGTCCAACAGTTGGTTGCAACTGCGGATGGCAGAGTAGCGCCCGTCCCAGATGGCAGCCACATAGCGGTCGGCGGTAGAGAACGAGCCATTGCCGATGTTCTGCGTGTAGTCGTTGGGCTGCTTGGTATAGGCATTATCCGACATGCACTCGGCGTAAAGTTGCTCATCCATGCTGGAAAGCTGCGTGTAGCAGGTGTTGAGCGCGGCGATGGCAGCGTTTTTGTTGTCTTTCCAGAAAGTCAGGTCTGTCTCTCTGTCGTATGGTGCAGTGTCCAAGTCAATGCACGAGGCATTAACCATGGCTATGGACGCCATGAACACGAAATGTTTGATGGTGTATTTCATTGTTTTACGGATTTTAGAATTTAACATTAAGACCAAATGAGTAAACGCGCGCAACGGGGTAAGCACGACCACTGCCGTCGGCATTGTATTCGGGGTCCCAACCGCCCTTCATCTTGGTGAAGGTCAATGGGTTCTGAACGGTGGCAAACACTCTGAGGTGGTTGATGAAGGTGCGTTTCAGCAGTTTGTCAGAGAAGGTATAGCCGATCTGCACGTTCTTCAGACGCAGGTACTTGGTGTCCTGAATCCAGAAGTCAGACTTAGCGGCGTTGTTGGCCGACTCGGCACCCATGGTCAGACGGGGATAAGAGGCGTTGGTGTTGGTGGGCGTCCAGCGGTCCAGATGGAAGTTCATCACAGGACCCTCGTTGTTGTTGTGGAAAGCCTCTACCGACTCACCGCGCATCCAGTGGTTGCGCTTGCCCACACCCTGCCACATCATAGAGAAGTCAAAACCTTTATACGTGGCACCATAGGTGAAGCCGAAGGTGTAGCGGGGGAAGCTGTTGCCTACCACGAAACGGTCATCATCTGGCTTGATGATATTGTCGCCATTCTTATCGACATAGCGAATATCGCCGGGCTTGGGTGTGATACCCTCCAAATGGGGACCTTTGGCACACTCTTCTTCGGTCTGGAAGAAACCGTCCGACTTGTAGGCATAGTAAGAATACAGGGGATAGCCCTCCTTGATGATGGTGTTTACATCATATCCGCCGATGATCTCTTCGCCATGGGTGTTGACCACCTCATTGTAGCTGTCGGAGATGTTGCCGGCGATGTGATGTTGCACGGGACCGGTAGCGAAGTGATAGTCCAGCGAGAGTTCCCAACCACGGGTCTCTACCTCGCCGGCATTCTGGATAGGAGCACCATTGCCAAACAATCCGGGCACGGGCAGGTTAACCAGGATATCCTTCGTGCGGTTGTTGAAGACGTCGAAGGTGAACTTCAGTTTGTCGTTGAGAATGCCCATCTCAATACCAAGGTTCAGCATGCGGGTGGTCTCCCACTTGATGTCGGGGTTGGCAGATGCGAAATAGGCCGTCTGTGCCAGTTTGTTGCCAAAAGAGATGCCGTTGGTCACCGACACGGTCTGCATGTACTGGTAGGCACCGATGCGGTTGTTACCCACCAGACCCCATGAGCCACGCACCTTCATAGACTGCACGTAGGGCTTGATGGCGTCCCAGAACTTCTCTTCAGACACACGCCAGCCAGCAGAGAATGAAGGGAAGAGACCCGAGCGGTTGCCCTTGGCAAAATATGAAGAATAGTCGTTACGCATATTGAACTCGAAGAGGTACTTCTCATCGTAGTTGTAGGTGGCACGTCCGAAGACAGAATAGATAGACCAGTCGCCGGCACCACCGCTGTTGCTGACGTCGTTGCCGCTCTGACCGCCTACGAAGATGTCGTACTTGCTGTCGGGCGTGATGCGGGCCGTGTTGAAGCTATGATCCGAAAAACCTTCATAGGTATAACCCAGCAGGGCACCGATGGCGTGCTTGCCAATCTGGGTGTTGTAGGTGCTCATCACGTTGGTGGTGATGTTCTTCGAGCGGTAGAAGTTCTCGGTGAGCTTGTTCTCAGCATCACCAGTGCCCTCGAAGGCCTTGCGGTTCTCGTGCATGTGGTTGTTCCACACACGTCCGCCCACGCTACCGATGAGTTTCAAGCCTTTGATAATCTCCCATTCGGCCTGCAGGGTGCCCAACAACTCCTCGTTGGCGTTCTTGCGATAGCCTCCTTCTTCCAGGCGCTGCAGAGAGTTAGAGTTACTGCCCGAGGGATAGGTGTAGGTGCCATCCTCGTTCTTGATATTATAGATTGGTGGCATACGGTTGGCCTGCTCAATGATCCAGTCTGTCCAGTAGGCGTGCTCTTTGATATCGTTGCGGGCATACTGTGAGGTGAGGTTCAGGGTGAAGTTGTTGCTCAGCTTATGGCTCACGTTCAGACGGGCGTTGTAGCGCTGGTAACCATAGTCAGGGCCCTTGAACATGCTTTCCTGGTCGGTATATCCCAGTGAAGCCAGATAAGATAACTGCGCATTGCCGCCAGTGACCGACAGGTTGTGAGAGCTCTGAGGAGCAGACTCCTTATACAGCTCGTCCATCCAGTTGACATTGGGACCCTCACTTCTGAATCTGGCGATGTCCTCGGCGGTGAACTTAGTAGAGCGGCCCGAGTTGACAGCAGCTTCGTTGTACATCTCAGCATACTTCCACGAGTCGGCAATGTCGGCCAACTGTGTGGGCTGCTGAACACCCATCAGGAAGTCGTAGGCCACCTCTACACGACCGGCCTTACCCTTCTTAGTGGTGACCAGCACAACACCATTAGAAGCACGCGAACCATAGATGGCGGTAGAAGAGGCGTCCTTCAGGATGGAGATCTGCTCGATGTCGTTAGGGTTGAGGTTGGCCAGCGAACCCTCGATACCATCGATGATGACCAGAGGGTCGTTGTTGTTCATGGTGTTCAGACCACGGATGTTGATAGAAGGTGCACTACCAGGAGTGGAAGAACCCTGCTGGATGATAAGACCGGCGGCGGTACCCTGCATAGCCTCCAGAACATTGGATACGGGCTTACCGGCCAAGTCATCGGTAGATACGGAAGAAACAGCACCGGTGAGGTTGATTTTCTTCTGGACGCCATAGCCCACAACCACAACATCCTTCAGCAGGATGCCCGACTGCATGGTGACGTCGATCTGGCGCTGGTTGCTGATCTTTACTTCCTGTGTCTCGTAGCCTACATACGAGAAAACGAGAGTACTGCCCGTTGGGGCTTGCAGAGAGTAGTTGCCGTCAAGATCGGTGACGGTACCGTTGCTGGTGCCCTTCACCAATACGGTGACACCAATCACGGGTTCGCCTTCGGCTGTCACATGGCCAGTCACAGTTCTCGTCTGTGCAAATGCCGTCATGCCAACCAGATTCATTACTACAATCATGATGGCTGCTAATAGATGTGATGCAAACGGGTGTTTGCCTACAAGCAAGTTACATAATTGTTCTTTTGTTTGCTTGGTCCTTTTCATAAAATAAGGTTTTTAAGTTATTAATAAGTTAATATCAAAGAGGTTATGCTAAAGCTTAGGGGGCATCTTGGAAAAAGATGCTGTGCGCGGGTTCTTCACCTTGGATGCAGAAAGAAGCGATCGGCCTCTCCTGCATCCTGGGTTACTTATAATTAGCTGTAATGATGAAACTATTTTTTAGGTGGAGAACGACATCACTAACAACGCACGTAGGCCTTGATAGTGACACACTGCTGGTGCTCGGCTAGTCCGTAGGGGCGAATGGTGTATTCACCTACGCAGGCCGGGATGATAAAGGTCTCAGCATAGTGCACCACGAAGGGCTCAAAGGCGTTGGTGGGACTCTCGATGATGGCTTCCTCGCCTTCCAGCAGGTTGAACACGTTGACACCGTTGTCGGTGTGGTGGGTAACGGGTTTGGTGAAGGTGTGACGGCGCGTCTCAATAAACTCGTTGCGGTGAAGGCCGGTGCGCTCTTCTACCCAACCGTCGCCTTCGGCTACCACCTCAAACTGGTTGCGCAGGTGTTCATAGACATACTTGGTGTCTCGCCCCCAGTCGATGACGTCCTTGCCGCGCTCCACGTTGATGGGGCGGGGCTTGCCGTCGAGACCCAGGCGCTGCCAGTCCCACAACTTAAAGGTAAAGATGTTGGGCGTGGAGCTGATCTCGAGTACCATGCTCTCGGAACCGGAACAATGGACGGTACCGCCGGGTATCAGGAAGTGATCGTGCTTCTTGGCGGGAATCTTGTTGACATACTTCTCGGCATCGAACACAAAACCGCCCTTTTGGGCTTTGCGCAGGTCGGCAATCATGGCATCCTTGTCGATGCCCTCTTTCAGTCCCAGGTAAACAACGGCCTTTTCGCCTGCATCCAGCAGGTAGTAGCTCTCGTCCTGGGTGTAGTACATACCAAAGTTCTCGCGGATGAACTGTGTGGTGGGGTGTACCTGCAGACTGAGGTTGCCGCCGCCCATCGTGTCGAGGAAGTCGAAACGGATGGGGAAGTCCTTGCCAAAACGGGCTTCAACGGGTTCGCCCAGCAACTGGCGACTCTTCAGCAATACCAGGTCAACAGAGGGAAGTTCGAAGCGGATGCCGTTGACCTCGAACAACAGGCTGTTTTCCTCGGGCACACAGTCGAAACACCAACCGAAGTTGGCCTTGCTGCGGTCGAGGTCGCAGACTTCTTTCATCCACTGACCACCCCAGGGGGCTGGGTCGAAGAAAGGCACCACGCGGAAGGGTGTCTGCGATGTGCGCTCAATACCGTCGAAGAACGTGGCCTTGTCTATCATCTTCGGTTCGCCGGCCACGTTAGTGTCTATCCACCAGTCGATGCGGTCGAAGAGCTTGTCCTTGTACTTGTCGAGCACGCGCCAGTCGATAAACAGACCTCGCTTGTACTGGATAGAGACGGCATCATCGCGATTGTCAACACCCAGTGCCATCACTTCATGGCGACGGAAGCGCTGCTGTATCTCCCAGCGAGCCATATCTACATAGACCTTCAGGGCATCGGCAGTGGCCAACTGACATGCGCCAACACCTATTATTATAATGATATCGGTTGTTGTACTCAGTTGCTCGCTGACTGCCTGCAACTTCTCCTGACAGAAGAAGTCGGCCATCTTGAGGTTGGTGACATAGCCGAAGAGCACATCGTCGGTCATGAAAGAGTCGGTCATCTGTCTGATCTCCGACTCGGACTTCATCAGGTCACGCGTGTTGATGACGGTGCCCATGCCAGAAAAGGCATTGATAATCTCGGTTTCATAAACGCCGGTGTATGTGTCAATGCACAACACATGACCTTGCATCGAACGCTTTAGTTGGGCCAAAATGGCGTTCCACCCTTGTATGATAGTTCCGCTGAATTTGGTAGAGGGGAACTTATCATAATTTGCTTTTCTCATTATTACTACTATTAGTGTATATGTATGAACATATTGATTTATGTGCAAAAGTATGATGATGAGCTGAATTAACAAAATAAATTTGCATTTTTTAAAATAAAAGTGATGTTTATTTGTGTTTTTCGGAAAAATGGCTACCTTTGCAGTGTAAAAAGGACTGTAGAAAGATGAAATTAGATCCAAAAAGCACCAAGCCGCTTCATGTGCAGGCAGAGGAACTGCTTCGTGAACTGATAGAGGATGAGGCTTATCAGAATGGTAAGCTATTGCCCAGTGAGGTTGAATTGTCTGAACAATTGCATATCTCAAGGAATACGCTGCGTCAGGCCATCAATAAGCTTGTCTTTGAAGGAAGACTGGTGCGAAAGAAGGGCTTTGGCACACGTGTAGTGAAAAAGGCTATTGTGGGCGGCGTGAAAAACTGGTTGAGTTTTTCGCAGGAGATGAAGATGCTGGGCATTCAGATCCGCAACTTCGAACTTCATATTTCCTTGAAACTGCCCAATACTGAGATTGCCAACTTCTTCGAGTTGGAAGATGAGAATCCCCGTCGCTGCGTGGTATTGGAGCGCTTGAGGGGCAACAAGGAGTATCCCTTTGTCTATTTTGTGTCTTATTTCAATCCTGATATCCCGTTGACGGGCGAGGAGGACTTTACCAAACCGCTTTACGAACTGCTCGAGACGCAATTTGGTATCGAGGTGAAGACCAGTAAAGAGGAAATCTCTGCACGTCTGGCAGGCGATGCACTGGCTGAGAAACTTGAAATAGATGCCACGGATCCTATCCTGGTGCGCAAGCGTTTTGTGTATGATGTGGATGGGAAACCCGTAGAATATAATATAGGTTATTATAGGGCTGATAGCTTTACTTATAGGATAGAGGCAGAGAGATAATGTTCATACATAATGTGGGGACCCCCTCCTGACCTCCCCAAGGGGGAGGAAATAATGGGCGGAGTCGTGCGTTTCTTTTTGTGGTTTGGGCTGAATGGATGGGGTATTCTTTCTGTTTGGAAAGATAAGAGTATAGCTTTTGACTTCCAATAGTTACTGTTTTGGTCTGAATCTAGACTCTAGAATTGTGAGTTCTAGACTCTAGATTGCTCGTATCTAGACTCTAGAATGGTGGAATCTAGACTTTAGATTTTGTGTTTCTAGAGTCTAGTTCAGGTGCAATACTTACTGAATTGCTTGGTAAAACGGCCACTATTGTGGAGCGAAAGGGTTGCTTTTAGCTTGCAAAACCGTTACTTCAGGGTTGTAATACCACTGCTTTTTGTTTGTAAACCGTTCTTTTTTCAAAGCGTTGTCCCTAGTTTCTGTGCTCTATGTATAGATGACGTAAGCGATGATGAGGGCAATGGCAATGAGGGCGATGAAGACGATGATGGTGATGACTGCCGCTGCGAGAACTTTTGCGGTGGTGCGAGCGGCGGTGCAACCAGAGAACTGCTTGAGGGTGATGACGAACATCACGAGGGCAAAAAACTGGATGAGGGACTCGTGCGTGATGTCTCCGACAATAGAAAAGATGGTGTATGCATTTGCGGTATAAACAAGGGCAACGGCAAATTCGGCATATCTCAGGTCGGTCAGGCGTGGAGAATGGCGGAATAATAAATATAAAGGTATAGAGAAGAAGGCGAGCATCGTCAGCGCAAAGATGGCGGGGTTGGCTTCGCTGAGCCTGTAAAGAAAGTCTGATGCTTCCGCTGCTTTCTGTATTATGATCTCATTGACGTCGGAAGTGTTGGCGGAGACCTTGACGGGGGCTGACGGAGCAGAAGGGGTGGCGGTGAGGTGGATGCCGTGCTCTACGACGAAAGAGAGTGCTGTGAGCAGGAAGAACATCTTGAAAGGTGGGAAGTAGGCCGACTGCATGCCGTGCAGGTAGTCGTGGATCATGTGACCAGGGCGCAGTATCAGGTCGCGGATGGTGCGGAACATGCTGCGATTGCCGATGCCCCACACATCGAGAAACAGCAGGAAGGCGTTCTTGAAAGAGAAACGGCCGATGCTGGCCGACTGTCCACAGCGCGGACAGTAGTTGCCTTGATAGGAGGTGCCGCATGAGCAACACTGGTGGATGTCGGCTGTGATAGGTCTTACCTGGTGTGGACGACGCTGCCAGATGCGAAAGGTGCGAAGCAGGATGGGGCGCTTCTTGCTGTCAGATAAGTATGTCCACGTTCTCTTGATGTCAATCATGTTAGCTTGTTTTAGGGTTGTAAAAACAAAAACGAGACTGATAGGATGACCTATAGTCTCGTTGCTTGTAGCGGGAGCCGGGATTGAACCGGCGACCTCATGATTATGAATCATGCGCTCTAACCAGCTGAGCTATCCCGCCATCATCTTTCGTTAAGCGGGTGCAAAGGTACAAACTTTATTTCAAAATAATGAAAGGAATGTGAATATTTTCGCTCTGCTTAACATTTTTTATTAAAATAAGAAAAAAATGAGTGATATCTTCGTCGAAATCTAATCTTTTTAGTAACTTTGCGGCTGTAAAACGGAACCTGAAACCGATAGTAAACTAACCATAATTTATGCGTAAAAAGAAACTGGCTCTTGAATACCCTTTGCGTGCTGGCAAGCAAGAACTGCTCTGGCAATTATTGAGCACGGATCACGGCTTGGAGCGATGGCTGGCAGATAAGGTTGAAGAAGAAGATGGCGTGATGCACCTCACATGGGGTGATCCTTGGGGAGAGCATCACACAATGCATGCCAACATACTTGAGAAAAATAGAAATAACAATATACGTCTGAGGTGGAGCGACGAAGATGATCCCGATGCCTTTTGGGAAATGCGTATCGTGAGGAGCGAACTGACAAATGAGTTGTGTCTGTGTGTGGTTGATTATGCTTATGCCGACGATATAGACGACCTCCAAGAACTTTGGGACGGCAACTTGGAACGACTGCATCAGTCAAGCGGTTTTTAGCTGCTTTATAATATATAATGTGTAATTGAGAATTGATAATTTATGTAAAAAGTATAGGTAATTATTAATTCTCAATTACTTATTATCGATTTTTATCACTACCTTTGCAGCCAAATTTGTATGTTTCGGATTAGAAAATTAGATATATTCGTAGCAAAACAGTTTGGTGTGCTGTTCGCTGGCGCTTTCTTCATTTGCCTTTTTGTGCTGATGATGCAATTCTTGTGGCGCTATGTGGACGAGCTGATCGGAAAAGGTTTGTCGGTGGATATATTGGCACAGTTCTTCTGGTATATGGGACTGATGCTGATACCACAGGCATTGCCTCTGGCCATCCTGTTGTCTTCGCTGATCACCTACGGCAACTTGGGTGAGAGCAGCGAGCTGACTGCTATTAAGGCTGCGGGTATCTCTCTGATGCAATCGATGCGTTCTCTGATTGTTATTACGCTGATGATTGCAGGCATCTCATTCTATTTTCAAGATGTGATAGGCCCCTCTACGAACAGAGCTTTCGCACAACTGCTCGTCTCGATGAAGCAGAAAAGTCCGGAACTGGAGATTCCTGAAGGTGTTTTCTATGATGGTATTCCCAATGCGAATATTTATGTGCATAGGAAAAACCTGGATACGGGCAAGCTTTACGGTATCATGATCTACCGTCAGACGGGCTCTTACGAGGATCAGGCCATCATCCTGGCCGATTCGGGCATGATGCAGACCACCGCCGAGAAGAAACATCTGCTGCTCACGTTGTGGAGTGGCGAGTGGTTCGAGAACATGCGTTCGCAGGAGCTGGGCGGGTCGGCAGAGGTGCCTTATCGCCGCGAGACATTTGGTAACAAGCGCATTCTGCTGGATTTCGATAGTGGCTTTAACCTGGCCGATGCTGCCGAGATCGGTGGTCGTGCTGTAGAGAAGTCGGAGCGACAGATCCTGCACGACATTGACTCTATCCGTCAGTATAACGATTCTGTAGGTCGGCAGTTCTATGAAGAGGCCAAAACCTATATTCTCAATATTCCTCGTCTGGCCCCCAAAGACTCTGTTCGCTTAAAGAGACTGGCGGCTCAGCCGATGCCACAGCCTGACAGTATCTATGAGAAGTTGAGCGATGAGAAGAAGTTGGAGGTGGTGAAGCATGCCGCTCGAGCTGCTCAGAATGTGACCAGCGATCTGGCGATGAAAAGCGATTATGCCCGTTGGATGAACAGACAGGTGAGAAGTCACCAGATTGAAGCCATCAACAAGTTCACCTTGTCGCTGTCGTGCGTCATCTTCTTCTTTATTGGCGCTCCCTTGGGTGCTATCATCCGTAAGGGCGGCTTGGGTGTGCCGGTCATTATCTCGGTAGTCGTCTTCATCGTCTATTACATCTTTGAGAACTCTGGCATGCGTATGGCGCGCGATGGCAACTGGACCATCTGGTTTGGTAAGTTGATCTCCACAGCCGTGCTGTCGCCCCTGGCTGTGTTCTTTACGTATAAGGCCAACGGCGATTCTACGGTGTTCAACATGGATGCCTATCGCATGGTGGCCATGCGTATGTTGGGACTGCGCCTGAAACGAAACATCACGCGTAAGGAAGTGATTATCGAGGATCCTAACTATACCGAGGATGCTCAGATGTTGACACGCGTCTCGCAAGAGATTCAGCAATATACAGAGCAACATAAGCTGCTGCGCTGGCCTTCACCCATCCGGGTGTTCTTCAGACGTGGAGATGACCATGCTATTGCGCATATCAACGACGAACTCGAGGCAGTCATAGAAAACCTGTCTTATACGCGTGATAAAGTCATTCTGCACCAATTGAATAACTATCCCATCATGGCTACACATGCTCACACCCGACCCTTCGAACGTCGCTGGCTGAACATCGTAGTCGGTTTGTTCCTGCCGCTGGGCATCTTCTTCTATGTCAGAATGTTGCGCTTCAGAGTGCGCCTCTATCGCGACTTGAAGGCCGTGGAGCAGACCAATGTGAAAATTTTAAAACAGATTAAAACTAAGTATTATGGAATATAAGCTGTCAAGTATAGAAGAAGCCATTGCCGATTTTCGTGATGGTAAGTTTGTGATTGTGGTCGATGATGAAGACCGTGAGAACGAAGGTGACCTGATCTGCGCTGCCGAGAAGATAACGCCAGAGATGGTGAACTTCATGTTGAAGGAAGCCCGCGGCGTGCTTTGCGCACCTATCACCATCAGTCGCAGTGAAGAGCTGGATTTGCCTCGTCAGGTGAGTGATAATACCTCCATGCTTGGCACACCCTTTACGGTGACTGTTGATAAGTTGGAAGGTTGCACAACAGGTGTGAGTGCCCATGATCGTGCTGCCACTATTAATGCGCTGGCCGATCCCAACTCAAAGCCCGAGACCTTTGGTCGTCCCGGCCATATCAATCCTCTCTATGCGCAGGACAACGGTGTGCTGCGTCGTAGTGGTCATACCGAGGCCGCTGTCGATCTGTGTAAGTTGGCAGGACTCTATCCTGCAGGTGCACTGATGGAGATTATGAATGACGACGGTACGATGGCGCGTATGCCCGAGCTCCACGCGTTCTCAGTAAAGCATGGCCTGAAGATTATCACTATCAAGGATCTGATCAGCTATCGCTTGCGTCAGGAATCGCTTATTGAAGTTGGTGTCGAGGCCGATATGCCCACTGAATACGGTCATTTCCGTATCATTCCTTTCCGTCAGAAGAGCAATGGACAGGAGCATTTCGCGCTTATCAAGGGTGAGTGGAAGGAAGACGAGCCAATCCTCGTACGAGTACATTCCTCTTGCATGACGGGAGATATCCTCGGTTCGCGCCGTTGTGACTGTGGCGAACAGCTGCATCGCGCCATGCAGAAAATCGATGAAGAAGGAAAGGGCGTTATCGTCTATATGCAGCAAGAGGGTAGGGGTATCGGCTTGATGAACAAGCTGGCAGCCTATAAGTTGCAGGAAGAAGGCTACGACACCGTAGATGCCAACCTTTGTCTTGGTTTTAAAGCCGACGAGCGCGATTATGGTTGTGGCGCTCAGATGCTTCGCCATCTCGGTGTACACAAGATGCGCTTGATGACTAACAATCCCGTGAAGCGTGTTGGCCTCGAGGCTTACGGCCTTGAAATTGTCGAGAATGTACCTATCGAGATTACCCCCAACGAGTATAATCTTCGCTATCTCAGAACCAAGCAACAGCGTATGGGACACACCCTTCACCTTTGATGGTAATCCGCAACTATCAAAATAATGTGAAAATCCATGGATTTTATGAAAAAGTGAAGTGATTTTTTTCGCTGTCACGAAATAAATGATTAATTTTGCACGTTGATACAAACAAACTGACAAAATTTATGGCACAATTATCCAACCGTTTGCAACGCCTTGCTCCATCAGCAACTCTGGCTATGTCGCAGAAAAGCTCTGAGATGAAAGCGCAAGGCATTGACGTTATTAACTTGAGTGTGGGCGAACCAGACTTCAATACTCCCGACCACATCAAAGAAGCAGCTAAAAAGGCTATTGACGAGAATTTCTCTCGTTATTCACCTGTAGCAGGCTATGCAGACCTGCGTCAGGCTATTGTTGATAAACTCAAGCGCGAGAATCAACTCGATTATACCGTCAATGAAATCTGTGTTTCTAATGGTGCGAAACAGAGCGTTTGCAATACTGTGATGGCATTGGTCAACCCCGGTGAGGAGGTGATTATCCCCACGCCTTATTGGGTCAGCTATCCTCAAATGGCACTGTTGGCTGGTGGTGTGCCTGTCTTTGTGCAGGCTGGCTTCGAGCAGAACTTCAAAATGACGGCCGAGCAGTTGGAAGCTGCTATCACGCCCAAGACCCGTCTGCTGATCCTCTGTTCACCCAGCAACCCCACAGGTTCTGTCTATAGCAAGGAGGAACTCAAGGCGCTTGCCGAGGTGATTCTTCGTCACGAAGACCTCTATGTGCTGGCCGACGAGATCTACGAGCACATCAACTATACGGGTCGTCATGAGTCTATCGCTCAGTTCCCCGGCATGAAAGAGCGCGCCATCGTTGTCAATGGCGTTTCTAAGGCTTACGCCATGACCGGCTGGCGTATCGGTTATATCGCTGCTCCCGAGTGGATTGTCAAAGGTTGCAATAAGCTCCAGGGTCAGTACACCAGCGGTCCTTGCTCAGTGAGCCAAAAGGCTGCCGAGTTCGCTTACACCGAGAGTCAGGCTTGTGTAGAGGAAATGCGTCAGGCCTTCGAGCGTCGTCGCAATCTGATTGTTGACTTGGCTCGTCAGATTCCAGGCCTGGAGGTTAACGTGCCTGAGGGTGCTTTCTACCTCTTCCCCAAGTGCAGCTCGTTCTACGGCAAGAAGGTGGGCAACCGCGTGATCAACAACTCCACCGACCTGGCAATGTACCTGCTTGAGGAGGGTCATGTGGCTACTGTAGGCGGCGATGCATTCGGCGATCCAGAGTGTTTCCGCATGAGTTATGCCACCAGCGATGACAACATTCGCGAGTCGATGAAACGCATTGCTGAGGCGTTAGGAAAACTGAAATAAAAACGCATATAGTTACGTTAAAAGTAGTTAATCGATATTGAAATATACAATTATTTGCTACCTTTGCGAGTTGAACGGCCTGGCGAGTTCTGCTCGTTTTGCAGTGTTCTGTTCGCTAAGTAAGCATTAAATGGGAATAAAATCAACTTAATTTATAACTTAAAACTAAATTTTAAAATTATGGCAACAACAACAAATGCTGCTACAGCAGCTAAGAAAAATTCAGGCTTCAAAGGCGTAAAGGATGCATGGATCATTCTCGTACTCTGCTGCGCAATCGCTTATTGCTTCTACTTCTTTGTACTCGGTGATCCCAGTCACTTCCAGGGTGGCGACCGCACTGGTCATCCCGCTGACCTGATGGGTACCGTATATAAAGGTGGTTTCGTAGTAGGTTTGATCCTCACCCTGCTGCTCACCGTTATCGTACTCGGTGTAGAGCGTTTCTTCGCTATCAAGAGCGCTTCTGGTAAGATGAACCTGGCTAAGTTCACCGCTCAGGTTAAGGAGGCTATCAAGGCTCAGAAGTTCGACGAGGCTAAGGCTCTCTGCGACAAGATGCAGGGTTCTGTAGCTAACGTAGTATTGGCTTCTATCAATATGTATCAGACTGTTGAGAGCGACTCTACTCTGAAGAAGGCTCAGAAGATCTCTAAGATCCAGCAGGCTCACGAGGAGGCTACTCAGCTGGAGATGCCTACTCTGACCATGAACCTTCCTATGGTTGCAACTATCGTATCTCTGGGTACTCTGACCGCTCTGTTCGGTACTGTGCTCGGTATGATCGGATCATTCCAGGCTCTGTCTGCTGGTGGTGGTGCTGACTCTATGGCTCTGTCTGCAGGTATTTCTGAGGCCCTGGTTAACACCGCATCAGGTATCTTGACTTCTTGGGTTGCTACTGTTGTTTACAACTACTTCTCAAACAAGATCGATAAGCTGACTTTTGCTCTTGACGAGGTAGGTTACACAATCGCTGCTACATACGATTCTAATCACGTCGAGGCATAATTTGTTTTACCTTTTAATTCCTTAAACGATTATGGGTAAAATAAAAATTGAGAAAAAAGACATCTGGATTGACATGACACCAATGTCAGACGTGATGACTTTGTTGCTCTGCTTCTTTATGTTGACATCAACATTCTTGACGCCAGAGCCTATCAAAGTCAATACGCCTAGTTCGGTGTCCGAGGTCAAGATTCCCGAGAATGTCCTCAATATCCTTGTCAGCCCTGAAGGCAAGATATTTGTGGGCACCGAGAATAAGAACACCATGGTGGCCATGATGCAGGAAGTTACCTCTAAGTTTGACATCGCGCTTACTGCTAAGCAGATGAAGAACTTCAAGGAGGAAGCCATGATTGGCGCTGCATTGAGCCAGTTTGATGCTTATTACAATCTTGATCCCGAGAAAATGTCTGAAGCTATCCAGAAGCTCGGTATCCCCACCGATAGTATCGATGGCGGTATGAGCGAGTTCCAGGAGTGGATCAAGGCTGCACATCAGGTTGATCCCGATATGAAGCTGGCTATCAAATGTGATGCCACAACTCCATACCGTGTGATCAGAACCATGATGTCTGAGCTCCAGGATATGAACGAGAACCGTTACCAACTGATTACCAATCTTAAAACATCATCGGAGGATTAGTATATGGCTAAAAAGAAAGCTAGCAAGCAGAAAAAAATGGATACCCGCGTGAACTTCACGCCGATGGTAGATATGATGATGCTTCTGATCACCTTCTTCATGCTCTGTACTACACTGAGTAAGCCTCAGGCTATGCAGTTGACTATGCCTAGCAACGATGAGAACATGCAAGATCAGGATAAGTCGGTAACGAAAGCTGACCAGACTATCACCGTTTATCTGGCTGCCGACAACAAGCTTTATTATATTGAGGGCATGCCCAAATATGATGATCCTACTTGTCTGAAGGAGACCAACTACGGCCGTGATGGCTTCCGCAACGTGCTGATTCACCACACCACTGGTGCTGGTATCGCTCCTGTTGCTCGCGTCATGAAGGCTAAGCAGGCTCTTGACGAGAAGAAGACGGCTTATGGTAGCACGATGACGGAAGAAGAGTATCAGAAACAACTGAGCGAAATCCGTAATGGTGTGATTGACGGTGAGAAGATTCCTACTGTCACCGTTATTATCAAGCCACTTGACACTGCTACCTACGACAACATGGTAGGTGCTCTGGACGAGATGCAGATTTGTACTATTGGTAAGTATGTCATCGACAAGATTAATCCCGACGACGAGAAGCTTCTCGCTTTGAAGGGTGTTAAGTAATGATGACTAACAATTTAAAAACAGAAAAAGAACTATGTCAAAAGTAGATCTAATAGACAATAGCTGGGTCGACCTCGTCTTTGAAGGTAAAAACCAGTCTTACGGTGCCTACAAGCTCCGCAAACAAACTGGTGCACGAAATGTAAAGGCTCTGGTGACGGTGATCACCGTTATCGCCCTGATTTTTGTGATTGCCATTGCCAAGGTTGCTATCGAGAACGCCCTGCCTAAAGCCTCTGTCAACACTGCCGATGTAGAGCTCTCTAAGATCGAGCAGAAGAAGGAGACCAAGGTTGAGCGTAAGGAGCAAGTTAAGGTTGAGCAACAGCAGGTTGTTGAGAAAGTAAAAAGCTCTGTGAAGTTTACAGCTCCTGTCATTAAGGAGGAGGTTGAACCTGAGGAAGAGATGAAATCGCAAGAGGAACTCGCTCAGAATAACACCGCCATCGGTGTGTTCGACGTTCAAGGTAATGACGATGCAGATGGTGAGGTGCTGAAGGCTAACCAGCAGACTGTGGAAGAGGCCAAGGTTGAGGACACCAAGGTGTTCACCGTGGTTGAGCAGATGCCATCATTCCCTGGTGGTGATGCAGCTCTGATGGCTTACCTGAGCAAGAATATCCAGTATCCTCCTATTGCTGAGGAGAATGGTATTCAGGGTCGTGTAGTTGCTACCTTCGTAGTAGAGCGCGACGGTTCTATCACCGATGTACAGGTGATGCGTGGTGTTGACCCCTCACTGGACCGTGAGGCTATCCGCGTGCTGAAGGGAATGCCCCGTTGGATTCCTGGTAAGCAGAATGGTTCTGCCGTACGTGTGAAGTACACCGTACCTGTAACCTTCAAACTTCAGTAAGCTAAAACACTAAGTATGAACAGAACTCAATTCAATATAATTGGATTATCTCTTATTTTAGGCTTGTTCCTCGCTTGTGGGAACAAGCCTAAAACTGATTATAACTATGAATCGGCTGCCATGGTCTTTGCGGCCGACGAAAGCTTCTTCCCCATTCTGGATGAAGAACTGGAGATTTTCGAAGCCCTCCATTCACAAGGCGTGCTGAAACCCATCTACACCAATCAGGAGGAAGCGATCACAAAATTGATGAAGAACGAGACTTGGCTTGCTTTCACCACGCGTCGCCTGAGCGATCGTGAGATGGAGAACTTGAAAGCACGTAAGTTTGTTCCCCGCATCATCCCCATTGCTTACGATGGTCTGGCGATTATCGTCAACAACAGCAATCCTGACACATGTATCACCGTGAAGGACTTTGCACGTATTCTCACGGGCGAGGTCTCTCAGTGGAAAGACATCTATCCCACCTCTAAGTTGGGCGAGATTGATGTTGTGTTCGATCATGCCAAGTCGAGCACAGTGACTTGGTGTGTGGACTCTATCTTGGGTGGAAAACCCATTAACAGCAAGAACATCGGTGCCGTGAAGAAGAGCAGCGAGGTAATTGACTGGGTAGAGAAACACCAAAACGCTATTGGCATCATCGGGTCTAACTGGCTCAATGACAAACGCGACACTACCAATGTGACATTCAATAAGAACGTCACTGTCATGAAGGTATCACGTATGGACACTGCCACACCGCAAAACAGCTGGCGTCCTTATCAATACTACCTATATAACGGCAACTATCCCCTCATTCGTACAATCTATGCACTGCTCAACGAGCCACGCAATGGTGTGCCATCCGGCTTTGCTCATTTCTGCCGTTTGCCCAAGGGCCAGCTGGTCATTCTGAAGGCCGGTCTTCTGCCCATTCAGGCCAATATGAATGTACGTGAGGTATCGGTGAAATAAACCAATAGCCGTTTGATGCGTCAAATAGATTAAAAACAGGATATTCATTATATAAATTAAGAAGATTATGATGACAATTAAATATTTAGCAATGAGCCTTGTGCTGGCAGGTTTCAGCACAACGGCAATGGCACAGGACGGCACTAAGGCCGACGTTGCTGCCGTGAAGGAGATTATCAAGAGCAACCCCGCAGACCTCGACAAGCAGTTGAAGGCCTATCTGGGTAAGAACAAGAAGAATGCAGACAATCTGGTTGACTTCGGTCGTGCATTCTACGAGGTGAAGGACTATGATCATGCTGCCAGCATGGCTGCCATGGCACTGTCTGCCAAGAAGAATGCTTTCGGTCCTGCCTACCTGTTGTTAGGTGATATCGCTGCCATGAAGGATGATCCAGGTGCAGCAGCTCAGAACTACGAGCAGGCCATCCTCTTCAATCGCGAGGATCCAGAGCCCTACCGTCGTTATGCTTCTGTTTATCGTGTTGTTGACCCCGTTGGTGCTGTCAACAAGCTCGAGGAGCTCCGCAGCGTGCGTCCCGACTTCCCTGTTGATGCCCTCATCGCTCACATCAACTACCTGTCTAATCGTTACCCCGAGGCTATCGAGGCTTTCGAGAAGGTGCCTGCTGACCAGATGACAAAGATGGACATCATCGAGTATGGTTTCTCTGCTTATGTATCTCAGAAGTATGCTCAGGGTATCAACATGTTGAACCGCGGTTTGCAGCTGGAGCCCAAGAATGCCACACTGAACCGTCTGGCTATGTACTGCTACACCGAGAGTGGCCAGTTTGACCAGGCTCTCGAGCGTGCCGATATGATGTTCAATCAGATTGATAAGGACAGCGTGAAGTTGAACTATCGTGACTATGTTTATTATGGTAACGCCCTGAATGGTGCCAAGAAGCACCAGGAGGCTATCGACGTTTATAAGCTCGCTCTCGATCAGGAGTTCGACTCACAGGACAAGCGTGCCGGTGTGATCAAGCAGTTGGCCGATGCTTACAAAGGCATTGGTGACTTTGAGAATGCGTTGAAGTACTACGATGATTATCTGACTGCCGTTTCATCTCCTTCTTTAAATGATTTCGCAGACCTCGGTCGTCTTTATGTACAGTATGCTTCTAAGCTCCAGGGTGATGCTAAGACTACCAACCTGCAGAAGGCCGACAAGATCTATGCAGAGCTGGCCGAGAAGAACCCCGATGCCCTTGAATATTCACTCTTCTGGCGTGGTCGCGTAGGCACCATGCTCGACCCCGATGCTTCTCAGGGTTTGGCACAGCCTTACTATGAGCAGTTGTGGGACATCATCGTTGCCAAGGCTGAGCAGGACAAGAGCGATGTTGCTCGTCTGAAGGAGTCTGGTAACTTCCTGATGGTTTACTACCTGAAGATTAAGGACGATGTAGAGAAATCTAAGGTCTTTGCAACCAAACTCGTGGAGGTTGATCCTACCAACGAGACTGCTGCACAGATCGTCGCAATTTGATTTTTATATTTTTAGGTTTATGGTTGAGGCTGCAGTGATGCAGTTAAAAACACTTTGAGAAATATCTCTGTTGAGTATGCGCAGTGATTGCGCGTACTCTTTTTTTGTTTTGTTGTCACCTTTCTTTTTCCATTAGCAAAACAAATTGTTCAACAGAGGAAAAATACTAGTCAAATATTATAGTTGCGTTATCAAAAAACACAGAATTGACATTTCTGTTGCTCCTTTTTTAATAACTTTGCATGCGTTGATAATAACAAAAACCTAACTCATGCTTAAACGGCTATTCATTATTTTATTATCTTTTTCCTCTTGTGGCATGATCCTGTCACAGGATTATAGTTCTTTTCACGAAGGACTTATCCGCAACATCTCGCCCAAGGGTTGGTTGCAGGAGTTCCTGTTGCGCCAGAAGGACGGTCTCACAGGTCATCCCGAAGCCATGGCCTATCCTTATAACTCCTGTCTTTGGGCTGGCGATATTCCTCGTATCAATGAGAATCCCGATGCCAAAGACTGGTGGCGCTACGAGCAGACGGCCTATTATACCGATGGCTTGTTGCGTCTGGGCTACCTTATTGACGACCCCACTTTCATCGAGAAAGGTGAGAGTGGAATCAGTTATACCATAGAACATGCCCAGTCTAATGGACGTCTTGGCAACAGTAAGATAGAGTCCCTTTGGCCTATGGCCGTTTTCTTCCGTGCCATGCAGGCCGACTATTGGGCCACGGGCAATCAGGATATTATCACGGCCCTCGAGCGCAACTACCTCAGTTTGAGCACCGACCTGCTCGTCAATGGCCGTCGCCACATCTGTAATGTCGAGGGTATGCTTTGGGTCTATGGCCACACTGGCAATAGTCAGTTGCTGCAGATGGCAGAAGACGCCTATAACCGCGGCGGTTTCGAGCTCGATGCCCCTGTAGCATCTTCGGCCGATGTCATCACCATGCACGGCGTCACCTATGCCGAAATGCTCAAGATCCCCTTGCTTCTCTATGCCTATACCGGTAAACAGCAATACCTGGATATCGCTATGAATGCAGAGCGCAAGTTGGAGCGCGACCATCTTTTACCCGATGGACTTTATTCCAGTTCCGAGTTCACCGCCGGCCTCGATGTCGATAATGCACACGAAACCTGCGACATCACCGACTACACCTGGTCGCTGGGCTACTTCCTGCAGGTCACTGGTCAGGCCGAGTGGGCCGATCGCATCGAGCGTGCCGTCTTTAATGCCGGTCTGGGTGCTATCACCAAGGACTTCAAGGCCCTGCAGTATTTCTCTTCCGTGAACCAGCTCATCTGCACCGGCACGTCAGACAATAATGCCTTCAAGCGCGGCAGCACCTGGATGGCTTATCGCCCTGTCCACGAGACCGAGTGCTGCGTGGGTAATGTCAACCGCCTGATGCCCAACTTCGCGTCGCGTCTGTGGATGCGTGGTAAAGACGATGCCGTTGTCGCTGCCCTCTATTCGCCCAGCGACATCACCGTCGAGGTCAATGGCCAGTCTGTCACCATCAGCGAGCAGACCGCCTATCCCTTCTCCGATGTCATTCGTTTTGTCATCACTTCCCAGTCGGCTGTCACCTTCCCCTTGTCACTCCGCATCCCCGGCTGGTGCCAGCAGGCCAGTCTCAAGATCAATGGCGCTGCTATCGATATGCCTTTGACCCCATCCACCTTCGTCACCCTGAATCGCACCTTCCACAATGGCGATGTCATCGAACTGCGCCTGCCCATGGAGGTGCAGGTTTGTCAGGCCGCCAATCAGCAAGGATGGTACGTAGAGCGCGGTCCGCTGCTATTCACCTATGCCATCCCGCAGACCAAAGTCGAGGATACCCAGGTCTATGGCAACATGAATGGCAAGCATTCCGACAATGCCGACTTCAAGTGCTGGAGTATCACCCCCAGTGGTCCCTATAACTACGGTTTCGACCCCACACTGCTCACCGATGAGTCCTCGCTCACCGTCACCACCAAAACGATCCCCGAAGGCGCCTATCCTTTCGATCTTCAGGATGCCCCCGTCACCATCAGTATGCCCGTGCGCCAGATCCACTGGTCCATTCAGAATGGTCGCAACCCCTTCCTGCCCGGTGCTGGCAATGTGATTGCTACCGACAAGACCACTACCATCACCTTGGTGCCCTATGGATGCACCGAACTGCGCCTCACCGTGTTTCCCGAGGCACATGCCGACGACATTCCCGATGAGACGCTGCTTGTGAATCCCGACTTCGAAATGGTCGATGCCGAGACCTATAATGCCGGTGGTTCTGAGAAGAAGAAATGGGTGCCCTATGGCTGGAGCGTGCAAGGACAGATAAATGGCGAGTCGTATGGCATCAACAGCGATGCCCAGAATCCTCATGGCGATAACATCTGCTGGTTTCGCATGCTGCCATTCTCACAGAACTTCGAACTCTATCAGGTGGTGCCAGCCTCGAAACTGGGTGCTGGCACCTATCGTGTGAGGTGTAAGTTGTGGAATAACCACAACCAGAAAGGCAACTGCCGACTGTTTGCCAATCAGAATGTCCAGTATTTCGGTTGTAAAGACGAATATGCCAACAATCAGGTAGACGGCGAATCGGCTACCTATGCAGGCTATGGCGGAACACCCGATGGCATGTTTCTTCTTAAGGATATGCAGGTTTATGTCACCCTTGCCGATGGAGAGGATCTGCGTTTAGGCATTCGCTCCGACGGGCGTAAGTCAAATGGTACGCGTGCCAGCGATGGAACCGGTTGGTTCAAGGTAGATTATTTCCGCCTTGACAAGGTCGATGGTATTCCTGCCGACAATGGCGATGATGACCTGTCGCTGACCGAGTCACTGATCATCAATCCCGATTTCGAACTGGCAGTCGATGGCACCCCGAACCCTCAGGGCTCTACCTCTCGCGGTTGTCCTTACGGTTGGCAACTGGCCACCGAATTCAAAGGCACGTCGTTTGGTGTCAACAGTGATGCCGTCAATCGCCATCAGAATAATGTTTGTTGGTTTAACAACCAGCAGGGCCCCATGCCCAACAACTTCGAACTCTATCAGGAGATACCTGCCGAGAAGCTTGTTCCCGGTTGCTATCAGATTCGTTGTCAGCTATGGAACGAGAGTGGATTGTTTGGCAAGTGTCGTCTCTTTGCCAATCAGTCGGTACAGTATTTCGGCACTGCCGCCGACTATCTTTCCAATCAGACCGAAGGTGAGACGGCCACCTTTGCCGGTTATAGCGGTACGGGAACCAACAATCTGGTGATGCACGACATGGTGGTCTATGTCGATGTGGCCAAAGACGAGAACCTGCGTTTCGGCATTCGTTCGGGCAATCAGCGCGGCAATGGCACTTCCGATGACAGCAATTCTGGGTGGTTCAAGTGCGATAACTTCCGCATCAAGCGTGTCAGTGAGTCGGCCGATGTCCCTATGGCCGTCATCCCGAGTTCCATTTTGCATCCTTGTGCAGCGGCCTCTCCGGCCTATTCCTTGTCGGGTCGCGGTGAAGTCTCCCGTCAGGGCATCCGCATCCTTCGCTTCTCCGATGGCACCTATCGCAAAGTAGTGGTGAAGTAACACTACTTTTTTTATCAATAACCAAAGACTAACGGCAACATAGAAACATAACCTAACAATCATTATAATTTATGTCAAAACCAATTATTACTTTTTTAGCGGCATTGTTGTTGTCAGCAACGATGTCTGCACAGAACGTCACGCTCAGTAAAACCGTTGTTGACGATGGCTTCCCCATCGTGACAGCTGATGCAGCCGCCCCTATCGTGGTGTCCGACAATGATGCTGAGGTCGTGAAGACCGTGGCCCAGTGTCTCTCCGACGATGCGAAGGCTGTCACCGGAAAGTCACTTCCAGTCAAGAACCAGTTGGATGCTGGCGACCTGCCTATCATCGCTGGCACCCTGGGACAGTCCACCATTATCGATCAGTTGGCTGCCAGTGGCAAGATCAGCGCTACCGAGGTAGCTGGCCAGTGGGAGGTCTATGGACTCCAGTTGGTAGAGCAACCCGCCGAGGGCATCGCCCGTGCACTGGTGGTCTATGGCTCTACGCCTCGTGGCACCGCCTACGGTCTGTTTGAACTCTCTCGCCAGATGGGCGTGTCGCCCTATATCTGGTGGGCCGATGTGTCGCCAGCAAAGGCCGACGTGCTCTATGCCACTGGCCTGCAGACCATCTCGAAGGAACCCTCGGTGAAGTACCGCGGCATCTTCATCAACGACGAAGACTTCGCCCTGTTTCCCTGGGCCGCCAAGGGTATCGACAAGAAGTACAACAACATCGGTCCTAACACCTATGCCCGCGTCATGGAACTGCTGTTGCGCCTGCGTGCCAACACGCTATGGCCAGCCATGCACCTGTGTTCGGAAGCCTTCTGGGCCAACAAGGACAACCTGCCCGTGGCCAAGAAGTACGACATCATGTTGGGTTCCAGCCACTGCGAACAGATGCTGCGCGACAACGAGTGGGAGTGGCGTCATGCCCCCTGGAACGGCAACAACGAAGACTGGAACTACGTCACCAACAAAGCCAAAATCCAACAGTACTGGGAAGAGCGCGTAGCAGAGAGTGCCGACTACGACGGCATGTACACCCTCGGCATGCGCGGTGTGCACGACTGGGGCATCTCGGGCTATCCCTCAACCGAAGACAAGGTGCGCGGACTCACCGACATCATCGGCTATCAGCGCAACCTGCTGGGCAAGTATTTCGACGATGTGACCAAGGTGCCACAGCTGTTCATCCCTTACAAAGAGGTGCTCGACGCCTATAATGCCGGCCTGCAGGTGCCTGAGGATGTGACCCTCTGCTGGGTGGACGACAACCACGGCTACATCCGCCAGTTGCCCAAACCTGCCGAACAGGCTCGCTCGGGCGGTAATGGTGTCTATTACCACCTCAGCTATTGGGGTTCGCCTCACGACTACCTGTGGATTGCTTCTCACTCACCCTCGCTCATCAGCTACGAGTTGTCGCGTGCCTACGACCAGGGCATCCGCACATTGTGGGTCATCAACGTGGGCGACATCAAGCCCGCCGAGGCCGAACTGGAGTTCTGCATGGACCTGGCATGGGACATCAATGCATGGAAACCAGCCGAAGCCTACCGCTACAATCGCCATTGGGCTGCTGAGACCTTCGGAGAAGAACTGGCCGACCGCATTGCCGATATCAAGTTGGAGTACTACCGACTGGCTGCCGGTGGTAAGCCCGAACATGTGTTCGACGTGTCGTTCACCAATGCCGAGAAAGACCAGCGTATAGCCGATTATCAGGCCCTCATGGCCCGTGTCGATGAGGTGAAGGGTGCTGTGCCTGCTGCCTTGCAGGATGCCTACTTCCAACTGATAGAATATCCCGTGAAGGGCGCTGGAAATATGAACATCAAGACCTTCCGCGCTGCCCAGAGTCTGCAGTTGGCCAAGCAGGGCAACCGCGACAAGGCGCTGGCTTATGCCGCCGAAGCCCGTCAGGCTTTCCGCCAGATAGTGGATCTCACCACCTATTATAATAAGTCACTGGCTGGTGGCAAGTGGAACGGCATGATGAGCTATAAGCCCCGTGACCTGATGCAGTTCGGTATGCCCGAGACGGCCACACTGTCAAACATCAACAGTGTGGAGGTCAGCGCTAAGCCCGAAGCCCCCGTCACGGTGATTCCCGCCACGCAATACACCGCCAGCAACGGCACCTTCACCACCCTGAAAGGTGTGGGCGTCAGCGATGAGGGCATCACCGTGTGGCCCCTCGATATGAACAAGTACAGTGCTGCTCAGGCACCCTATTTAGAGTATGAGGTCCCCGTGAAGGCCGGCAAGAACAGCATCTCGGTGCGCTGCCTGCCTACGTTCCCCATCAACACCACCTACGACCTGCGTGTGGCTTTGAGCATCGATGGCGGTTCAGCACAGGTCAAGTCGCTGAAGACCACTGCCATGGAAGGTAAGTGGAACCAGACGGTGCTGCAAGGTTATAACGATGCCACCCAGGAGTATGTGGCCGATGCCGACAAAACCGTCAAGGTGCGTGTGTCGCTGCTCGATCCCGGTGTGGTGGTCAGCGATATCTATGTCACACTGCCCGTGGTGGAGGACAACAGCCTGACTGAATCACTGATAGCCAACTATGACTTCGAGTATAATCACGACTGTCAGCAGAATGCCGCAGGCCAGATCGGTCGTGGTGTGCCCTGTGGCTGGAACCAGAAAGGCACACTGAAGAAGGGTGCCAACGGTCTCGACTCGTTCGGCGTCAACCAAGATGCCACCAATTATCATGGCAACAACGTCTGCTGGTTTAACTCGGTGCCCATGCCCGAGGATTTCGAACTCTCACAGACCATTCCTGCCGAGAAACTGGAGCCCGGCGTCTATCGTGTCACCTGCATGCTGTGGGTTGAGAATTCGAAGAAGACCACCTGCAGGTTGTTTGCCAATCAGAATGTGCAGTACTACGGCAGCGAGAGCGACTATACCAACCTGCTCGTGCCTGGCGAGATCAATACCTATGCGGGCTATGCCGGTGGCACCACCGAGAATATCGTGCTGCGCGACATGGAGGTCTATGTCACCGTGGGACAGGGCGAGTCGCTCACCCTCGGCATCAAGACCAGCAATCGCAAGAATGATGGCACCCATGCCAGCGATAATGCCGGCTGGTTCAAGGTGGATTACTTCCACATTGAGCGCGTCAGTCAGGCACCCAGTCCATCGGCTGAAGACCTGACGCTCACCAAGTCGCTCATTGAGAACTACGACTTCGAACTCTATCGCGATGGTGGCACCGTGAAGCAGAACACCACGGGCGACACCCGTCGCTATACGCCCTACGGCTGGAACATCGTAGGACAGTTTCCCGGCCAGAGCTATGGCATCAATAAGGATGCTGCCAATGCCCATGGCACCAACATCTCCTGGTGTCTGCCTCAGGGCGGTCATTTCCCCGCAGACTTCGAACTCTATCAGGAGATTCCCGCCGAGAAACTTACCCCTGGCCGCTATTTGGTAGCGTGCAAACTGTGGGTAGAGGAGGGTTATCTGGGCACCACCCGCCTCTTTGCCAACAACCAGGTGCAGTACTACGGCATGGAACAGGACTACAGCAACAACCTCACCGCTGGCGAAAACAACACCTTTGCCGGCTATGTCGGTGGCATCAACGGCAACTTCCTGTTGCAAGACATGTTTGTGTATGTCGATGTGGCCGAGGGTCAGAGCCTGCGTCTGGGCATCCGTGCCGACGGGCGTCAGGGCGACGGCACCATGCATCCCGAACAAAAGAACGGCTGGTTCAAGGTCGATTATTTCCGCATTCATCAAGTTGACAAAGACAATAACATCATCAATACCATTCATCATACAAAGTCTGCCGTGATGGCCGACACCAAAAGCTATACCCTTGGCGGACGCTGTGTTCAGCGTCTGCAAAAGGGTATTTTTATTCAGAGAGGACGTAAAGTCTTGAAATAATTCCTAATCTACATATATATAATCAGAGGGCAGTATGTGCGGCATTCGTGCATACTGCTTTTTGTTTGCTCATTCGGGCACTTTTACGAGGTCAAAGTGCTCCTATGACGGCCTTATAGTGGCGCTATTGCTTGCCAATACTTATCCTTTTGTCTCAATTCTAGACTCTAGAAACGATAATTCTAGACTCTAGAAGTGGTAAATCTAGACTCTAGAACCGACAAATCTAGACTCTAGAAAAGGTATTTCTAGACTCTAGATGAGCACCAAAACGGTTACTCTTGCATCACAAAACCTCTTTTCTTGGTTGTTTAAAGTTCCACTCTTCTGTGGTTAAAGTTCAGCTTTTGCAGCATGCCTCTTTGACCCTTATTCTACAAATTATGCGCAAATTGTTTGCTTGTTTAATCAAAAATATATACTTTTGTGGAACAATAATTAATCAAACTAACTAATCATCTTATGAAAAAAACAGATTTTAGAACGTGGGGCTTGTTGGCTCTAGTAGGTGTCGTGGTATTGTCTTTGTCTTCGTGTGCTACAATCGTTTCTGGTGGTAGTCCTAAAATCATCCTGGACGGCGATGTCGATGAACATGTAACCATTGTAACAGAAAAGCAAGTCTATAATGATGTAACCCTGCCTTATCAGGTGAAGGTTAATCGACATGCTATTGACGGACAACGTATTACGATTAAGTCTGATAACTATGAGTACAAAGATGTCATGCTCGAAAAGAAAGTCAACGAGTGGGCCTTTGGCAACATTATCTTTGGTGGTCTGATAGGATGGGGTGTTGACCTGTTGACCAACTGTGTCAGCAAACCCTCACATACAAGATATTCGGTGATAAAGACTGAAAAACAAAAATAGTCAGCGAGTATCATCAAATATAATGTTGTAAAGACGCCCATTCTCACCGGAGAAGGGCGTCTTTTGTTTATATAGAATTCATTCCGCTTAATTCTGATTTTTTTAACTCAATGCAGGCTTTCCCATGCCCCGTGCTACCTTTATGGGTGGCGTGAACATTCAGCTTTAACTGCCAGGTCAGCACCTGTAGTATGCAGGAGGAGTCTTCGGACGTATGGTTTGACGACTCCTCCTTTTTCTTTTTGTGATCTTCTACGGCGTACTGTTACGCCCTTCTGCGAGTCGTAAAGACCATTAAGATTGTAAGATTTGTTAATTCCTTTTCGAATTACAGCAGTAATTTGTAACTTTGCAGTCCCACAGTATGCGAACTGCGGGCACGTGCGTAAATAATAATGATTATACAATATCAAGAATGAAGAACAATTACCTTAACTGCTGTGTGACATTGCTGTTGGCTTGTCTCACAGGTGCCGCTATGGCACAAAAACCAAAAACGTCTGCTGTGCAGAAGACCAAGGCAGATTATGTAAACCCGTTCATTGGAACTGAAGGCATGGGACACACATTCCCAGGTGCCTGTGCTCCCTTCGGTATTGTGCAATTGTCGCCAGAGACTGACACGATTCCTCACAATGTGAACGGACGCTATCAGGGAAAAGTGTATGACTACTGTGCCGGTTATCAGCATACCGACAATACCATCGTAGGTTTCAGCCATACCCATCTCAGTGGTACGGGTCATTCCGACCTGGGCGATGTGCTCTTGATGCCGCAAACGGGCGCCTTGCAGTTGAACCCAGGTACAAAAGAAAATCCCGATGGTGGCTACCGCCAGCGATTCAGTCACGCTACAGAACAGGCACGAGCAGGCTATTACGAGGTAACACTCGCCGATAATGGCGTGCGTGCCCAACTGACAGCCACACCACGTGTGGGCGTTCATCGCTATACCTTCCCTGAGAAGGCCGACCACCAGCGACTCATCGTGGACTTGCTGCACGGCATCTATAACTACGACGGCAAGGTGCTGTGGTCGCAGTTGCGCGTGGAGAACGACACGCTGGTGACGGGCTATCGCCTCACCAACGGTTGGGCGCGCGCCAACTATACCTACTTCGCTATCTCGTTCAGCAAGCGTATCAAGGACTATGGCTATCGCGACCGCAAGGCAGAGCGCTATCAGGGCTTCTGGGGTAAGTTTGACAAGCATCACCGTTTTCCCGATATGGGCGGTCGTTCGATGGTGGCCTACTTCGAGTTTGACACCGACGACAACCAGCTGGAGGTGCAGGTGGCCCTCTCGGCCGTCTCTACCGAGGGCGCCAAGGCCAACTTGAAGGCTGAGGCCAGCGGCCGCAACTTCGACGAGATTGCTGCTGCTACCCGTCAGCAGTGGGAGAAAGAGCTGTCGGTCATCGACTGTCAGGGCACCGAGGCCCAGAAGACCATGGTCTATACCTCGCTCTATCACACCATGATCAACCCCTCTATCTATATGGATGTGGACCGCAAGTACCGCGGACTGGACGGCAATATCCACGTGGCCAGCGATTTCGATAACTATACCGTGTTCTCCGTATGGGACACCTATCGTGCTGAACACCCACTGCTGGGACTGTTGAAACCCTCGCGCAACACCAACATGATTCGCTCGATGATCAAACATCAGCAACAGAACATCGTGGGCATGTTGCCCGTGTGGAGCCTGATGGGCAACGAGGGTTGGTGCATGACGGGCTATCACGCCGTCAGCGTGCTGGCCGACGCCCTGGCCAAAGGTGCCAATGTGGATGGTGAAGAGGCCCTGAAAGCCATGGTGGCTACGGCCAACAATAAGTACTTCCCTAGCATCAGCGACTACCGTCGTTATGGCTATGCCTTGTATGATAAGGATGGCACAGCGGCCTCTAACACCCTGGAGTATGCCTACGACGACTGGACCATCTATCATGCTGCCCAGCAGTTGGGCCGCGATGATATCGCCATCCAGTTCCAAACCCGTGCCACCAACTACCAGAACGTGTTCGATCCCACCCGTGGCTTTGCCTCTCCACGCTATCGCAATGGCAAGTTCAAGGCCGACCTGGACCCCTATCAGACCTATGGTGAGGGCTTCATCGAGGGTAACAGCTGGAACTTCTCGTTCCATGTGCCTCATGATGTGCGCGGACTGATGAAGAGCATGGGCGGCGAGAAGGCCTTTGTGGAGAAACTGGATGCCCTGTTCGGCATGAACCTGCCCGAGAAATACTATGCTGACAATGAGGATATCACTGCCGAGTGTCTGGTGGGTGGCTATGTGCATGGCAACGAGCCCAGTCACCACGTGCCTTATCTCTATGCGTGGACCTCACAGCCCTGGAAGACCCAGCAATGGCTGCGCACCATCATGAACAAGATGTACCGCAGCGAGATTCGCGGTTTGGGCGGTAACGACGACTGCGGACAGATGTCGGCATGGTATCTGTTCTCTGCCATGGGCTTCTATCCCGTATGTCCTGGTTCCGACCAGTATGTGTTTGGCGCTCCCTACCTGCCTGAGATGAAGGTGACACTGGAGAACGGACGTACCATCGAGATTCGTGCGCCCAAGGTGAGCGACAAGAACCGCTACGTGAAGTCGGTGCGCGTGAATGGAAAACCTTACAGCAAGTTGTATATCACCCACGATCAGCTGGTCAATGGCTGTGTCATCGAGTTTGAGATGACCTCGAAACCCAACAAGAGTCGTGGGCTATCGGCTTCCGACAAACCTTACTCGCTGACCGATGAGATGCAGTCGGCCAGCTCTTCAATTGCCAGTCGCATGAGCAATAAACTGACGGAGGAGGATAAGCGCTGGAACAGTCACCTGCGTGATATCACCTTCGTGGATATGAACCCCGAGACCAAGGGCTCGAAGATTTACCATGCCCTGATTTCGAAGCCAGACCCCTACATACGTAGTGTGGCCCGCGAGGTGATGAAGTGCCTATACTTCACCCCCGAAGACAGCATCCCTATGCTGAAACGTCTGGACTACATCGTCCGCAAAGCCGATGGCGTGTCGTGGAAAGGTGGCGGCAATGGTTTTGTGAACATCACCTATACAACTGGACACATAGAACGCTCGTTTGAGAATAACGACACAGCATGTGTGGACTTTGAGACACGTGGCGTACTGCTTCACGAGTTGACCCACGCCTTCCAGCTGGAGCCTCAGGGCATTGGCCCTTATGGCGGTCCAAACAAGGCTGTCTGGGAGATGGTGGAAGGTACGGCCGATGCCGTTCGCGTGGCCTGTGGCGGTTTCCACGGCGAGAAAGACCGTCCGAAGGGTGGCAGCTATCACGATGGCTATCGCTACATTGGCTATTTCTTCAACTGGGTGCGCGAGACGAAGGATGCCGACTTTATCCGCAAGATGAATCGCTCGTGTCTGGAGGTAGTGCCCTGGTCGTGGAACGGCGCGGTGACGTATGCCCTGGGTAAGGGTTACACCATCGACTCGCTCTGGGATGAGTACATGCGAGCCATGGGCGATAAGTAAGAAACAGTGAGAAAAAGTTTGGCGGCGCTATTCCTTGAGAATAACGCCGCCAAACGCATAGAATGGGACCGCCAAACGTGGCGTTTAGTGCCACCAAACGTGACGGATGAAATGGCTTATTTTGGTTGCTCGGCATCCAGGCGCTCAACGGCACCAGTCAGGCGGTTCAGCCAGAGGTGTGTGGTGTAGCGCTTGTTGAACAGTTCGCCGCTGAGCAGTTCTACGTTGCCAAACTGCGGTGCGGGGTGCTCCTCGGTCTGAATAGGGGTGATGCCATCGAAGAGTGTGACGCGCATGCGACCAGGCACGTTCACGTAGATGCCTGCTTCGAAAGGCTTTTTCTTGGCCTTGGCAGCGGCCTCTTCGTCAACAGGAGGCACGGTGTTGAGGTCTTCAACGCTTAGATAGAATGGAGCGCCAGAGAGATCGTCCTTCTCCACCACGCCATTGAGGTCGGAAAGGCGAAACAGCAGTTGACGGGTGAAAGGACCATCGGGGGTGGCGGTGACCACATACTCGGTGGTGTCCTTGCAGGTGGTGCCCACAAACAGAGAACTGAGCGCACGATCTTGTTCCTCCAGCTGGTTGAGCATCAGTCGGAGCTGGACACCGTCTTTCGGCATGAAGTCGGCCTGACCCTTGATGAGCAGGTTGCGATTCTCGCGCAGGTCGTAGATCTCGCGGGCGGTGAGCTCGGCCATCTTTGATGTGCTTCCTGCTGCCAGAATCTCTTCGTTGAGCAGCGTGCGGGCATTGATGGGCGCCTGACGGGGAGCAGCCTCGAAGGGCACAAAGTCGTTTTCTGGCTTGGCTGGAGCTGCGTTGATGGCCAGCAGACAACCGTCTTGCGAGAGGGCTACATTGGCTGCCACGGTCTTGGCGTTGAACTTAACGGCATAGGCCTTGGTGGTGTCGGCAATAGCCACGGCTTCCTGGCGCACGCTGAGCAGGCGACTGCTGACGCTGGGCTCCTGAGCCACATCGACCAAGCGCAGGTAACGATGGGCATAAGCCGCGAAATCGCCTGGCTGGAAGGTGGTCTTCTCTACTAAGATATGAAATTTAATAGCAGTCTTAGGGAGAAAATAAACGGCTCCCTCGGGCGTGACGCCTGGCTGATAGCTGCTCAGTTGTGTCTGTGCCAAAGCTGCTACCACGCAACAGTGGAGCAGGGCAAGAAAGAAGTATCTTTTCATGTGCGAGATATGTTTTCGTTAACCTTTTAGTCTTAAGAATGCTTTGGGCAGATACTGGATGATGTCGCTGGCAATGAGACTCTCTTCACCCAGGTCCTTAGCGGCCAAATCGCCGGCCAGTCCGTGGAGATAGACACCCAGCACGGTGGCCTCCTGTGGCGTATAGCCGCGAGCCAGCAGACCGGTCAGGATGCCCGTGAGCACGTCGCCGCTGCCTGCGGTGGCCATGCCGGCATTGCCAGTGGGGTTGAACACCACATGACCGTCGGGCATGCAGATGGCTGTGTAGTGACCTTTCAGCACGACATAGCCTCCGATACGCTCTGCCAACTGGCGAGCCTTGCTCAGTCGTTCGTAGCTATCTACGCACTGTCCCTCCAGTCGTTCCAGTTCTTTGGGGTGGGGCGTCAGGATGGCTCCCTTGGGCAACTGCTGCAACCAGGCACGGCGCGTGGACAGGATGTTGAGTGCATCAGCATCAATCACGACGGGACATTGCGCACGGCGCAACTGAGCTATCATGGCAATGCTGGTCTGTTCGGTGGTGCCTATGCCGGGACCGATGCCCAGAGCCTGGAAATCCTCGGTGGCAACCGCCTCCGAGAAGATGGTCTCCTCGCGGTCCATATGCAGGATGGCTTCGGGAACGGCCGTCTGCAGAATCATGGCGTTGCGCTTGGGTGTGTGAATGGTCACCTTGCCAGCACCACTTCGCATACAGGCTCTTGAGGTCAGCACGGCTGCACCTGCCATGCCATAGCTGCCAGCTATGACCAGGGCGTGGCCCATGGTGCCTTTGTGTACGAAGGCATCGCGGTTGTGCAACAGTTGGCGCACGTCGTTCTCCTCAACGATGCGATAGGGGGCATCGGTCTTGCTGATGGCCTCCTGACTGAGGCGGATGTCCAGGATGCGAACCTCGCCCAGGAACTGCTGGTGCTCGGCGAAGAGAAACGATAGTTTGGTCTGCTGGAGTGTCAACGTCATGGTGGCACGAATGATGTTGGCACGGACGTTATAGGTGTTGTCCTCGGTCATCAGTCCTGAAGGGACGTCGAGGCTGACAATATCTGCTTGAGAGGCGTTGATATACTTCACCAATGATGCAAAACCGCCTGCAAGGGGCCTGTTGAGACCAGCTCCGAAGAGACCGTCGATGACCAGCATGCCCTTCTCCAGCTTAGGCGGGTCAAATTCTTGAGTGACCTCGGTGAACAGCGAAAAGCCCTTCTTGGAAATCAGACGCTGCTTGTTCTCGGCACAATCGGCCGAAAGGCTGCCAGTGATGTTAAACAGGTAAGTCTGTACCTGATAGCCCATGTCGGTCAGCATGCGTGCAACAGCCAGCGCATCGCCACCATTGTTGCCCGGTCCGGCAAAGACCACGACGGGATAGATGGTGGGCCATTTCTCGGCGATGACACGTGTGAAAGTATGTGCAGCGCGTTCCATCAAATCAATAGATTTAATGGGCTCGTGTTCGATAGTATATTTGTCAAGTTCGCGAATTTGCGCGCTAGTGAATATTTTCATAACGCTGCAAAAATACTAATTTATTGTTAATAAGTGGTCGGTTTTCCCAAATTTTTTGTATTTTTGCATCAAAATTCAAATAAATCATTCGAATGAGTAGAGTAACTATCAAGGATAAGACGTTCGAAACGTCTATTCCTGAGGCAGAAATCCACGAGCGCGTGAAGGCTGTTGCTGCCCAAATCAACAAAGATATGGCTGGTAAGAACCCTTTGTTCCTGGCCGTATTGAACGGGGCTTTTGTCTTTGCAGCCGACCTGCTGCGTGAGATTACAATTCCTTGTGAGATATCGTTCGTGAAGCTGGCTTCCTATCAGGGAACCACTTCCACTGGTAAGGTGCATGAGGTGCTGGGCGTCAACGAAGACCTGGCAGGACGTACCATCGTGATTGTCGAGGATATCGTGGACACGGGCTTGACCATGAAGCAGATGGTGGAGTCGCTGGGCACACGTAATCCCGCCTCTATTCATATCTGCACGCTGCTGCTGAAGCCCGATAAACTGAAGGAGAATCTGAACGTGGAATATGTGGCACTGCGCATTCCTAACGACTTTATCGTGGGCTATGGATTGGACTACGACCAGCAGGGACGCAATCTGCGTGATATCTACACCGTGGTAGAAGATTAATCAATTATACAATAAGCCAGAAAAATTATTCAGGAAAATGAAGAACATTGTAATTTTTGGAGCCCCTGGCTCAGGTAAAGGAACACAGAGTGACAAACTGATTGAGAAGTACGGACTGGAGCATATCTCTACAGGTGACGTACTGCGTGCTGAGATTAAGAACGGCACCGAGCTGGGCAACACTGCCAAGCAGTTTATTGACAACGGACAGCTGATTCCCGACGAGCTGATGATCAGCATCCTGGCATCGGTATATGACTCATTCGGTCGTGAGCATAAGGGTGTAATCTTTGATGGTTTCCCTCGCACCATTCCACAGGCTGACGCCCTGAAGAAGATGTTGGCTGAGCGTGGCGACAAGGTGGCTGCCATGATCGAGCTGGACGTTCCCGAGGACGAACTGATGAAGCGTCTGATTCTGCGTGGACAGCAGAGCGGTCGCGCTGATGATAATGAAGAGACAATCAAGAAGCGCCTGGTGGTTTATCACAACCAGACACAGCCACTGATCGAGTGGTACAAGCAGGAAGGTCTGCACCACCACATCAATGGTCTGGGCGAGCTGGATCGTATCTTCGCAGATATTTGTGATGTGATAGATGGAATCTAATTTTGTAGACTACGTAAAAATCATGTGCCGCTCGGGTAAGGGCGGCAAAGGGTCGATGCACCTGCGCCACGTGAAGTACAACCCTAACGGGGGACCTGACGGTGGCGACGGGGGCAAAGGCGGCAGCATTATCCTGCGCGGTAATCATAACTACTGGACACTGTTGCACCTGAAGTACGAGAGACATATCTTCGCAGAACATGGTGGCAACGGTGGTCGTGACAAGTGTCATGGCACCGACGGAAAGGACATCTATATCGATGTGCCTTGCGGTACGGTGGTGTATAATGCCGAAACAGGAAAATATATTTGCGACGTGACCTACGACGGACAGGAGGTCATGTTGCTGAAAGGTGGTCGCGGCGGACTGGGTAACTTCCAGTTCCGCACGGCGACGAACCAGGCACCGCGCTATGCGCAACCTGGTGAACCCATGCAGGAGATGACCATCATCCTGGAACTGAAGCTGCTGGCTGACGTGGGATTGGTGGGATTCCCCAATGCGGGTAAATCAACGCTGGTGTCTGCCTTGTCGAATGCCAAGCCGAAGATTGCTAACTATCCGTTTACGACGATGGAGCCTTCGTTGGGCATTGTGGGCTATCGCGACGGCAAGTCGTTTGTGATGGCCGATATTCCCGGTATTATCGAGGGCGCCTCCGAGGGTAAAGGACTGGGACTGCGCTTCCTGCGCCATATTGAGCGCAACTCGTTGTTGCTCTTCATGGTGCCTGGCGATACCGACGACATCAAGCGCGAGTACGAGATTCTGCTCAACGAGTTGCAGCAGTTCAACCCCGAGATGCTGGACAAGCACCGTGTGCTGGCAGTGACCAAGTCCGACCTGCTGGATGAGGAACTGATAGAGATGTTGCGCGAGACGCTGCCTCAGGATCTGCCCGTGGTGTTTATCTCGGCCGTGACAGGATACGGACTCGATGAATTGAAAGACGTGCTCTGGCGTGAACTGAATGCTGAAAGCAACAAGATTCAGGGCATCATGGCAGAGGATTCGTTGGTGCACCGCGACAAGGATATGTCGATGTTTGCACAAGAGCTGGCCGATGAAGGCGAGGATGAAGACATCGAATACATTGACGTAGAGGATGTCGAAGACTTGGAAGATTTTGAATACGAAGACGACGAAGAAGTTTAGTTGATCAGTTTTCTACTAACATGAATAAGAGATTTTTGATGATGCTTGCAACGCTGCTCACCTTTACGGTGGCAGTTGTTGCTCAGATTACCAATTCAACTTTAGCAGGTACAGTGACGTATGTGGGCAGTACGGAGACGGTCATTGGTGCCACGGTGCAGGCTGTGCACGAACCTTCGGGAACGCGCTACACGGCCATCACCAACGTCAACGGATTGTTTACCATCCAGGGCATGCGCCCCGGTGGGCCGTATGTGGTGACGGTCAGCTACATCGGGTGTAAACCTTCGGTGTCAAAAGACATTACCCTGGTGCTGGGCGAGACAACCAAGCTGGACACCAAGCTCGCTGAGAGCACTACCGAGTTGAGCGAGGTGCTGGTGAGCGGCAAGGCTACGAAGTTTACGACGCAGAAGACGGGACCTTCTACGAACGTCTCTGCCCGGCAGATAGAGCATATGCCTACAACGAACCGTTTGATTACGGACATCGTCAGACTGTCGCCCTATGGTGGTAGTGGTATGATACTGGCAGGACGTGACGGTCGTACGGCCAACTTTACCATTGATGGTGCCAACTTCAATAATGACTTCGGTTTAAATATGAGCTTGCCTGGTGGCGGTAATCCCATTTCTATCGATGCCATAGAGGAGATGCAGATAGTTATATCACCTTTTGATGTGCGTCAGACGGATTTCATTGGCGGTGGAGTGAACGCTATCACAAAGTCGGGTACTAATACGTTTAAGGGAACGGCCTATGTCTATCACAGAAATGAGAACATGCATGGCGATGCTGTGGACCGTGAACAAATAGCTGGTACACGAGCAAAGGACCAAAATACCATATATGGTTTCACAATGGGTGGTCCCATCATTAAGAACAAACTCTTCTTCTTTGTTAATGGAGAGATGGAGAAAACGCCTACTGTGGTAAACCGTTGGCGTGGTTCGGAGGACGGCGTGGCTGATCCGACGGGCTATATTTCCCGAGTTAAACTGAGCGATCTGCAGCAGGTTTCGGAGTTCGTGGCTAACAAGTATGGTTATAACACTGGCTCTTGGTCTAATTATCCTGCTTCAGATAGCAACTATAAGTTCTTGGCACGCTTGGATTGGAATATCAATGATTTCCATCATCTGGCGCTGCGCTACAACTTCACGGATAATACAATATGGAAGGCCGTGAGTGGTAACTCTATGGATGGCGGTAAGCGTTCTTCATATCAGCGCATGTCCCAGTATGCAATGACCTATGCTAACTCGATGTATAAGCAGAAGAATAAGGTTTATTCATTCTCTTTCGATTTGAATAGCCGTTTGACAGATAAATTGTCGAATCAGCTGTTGGTAACCTATGCAAAGAAGGACGATCTACGTGAGACAGACTCTTCGAATTTCCCCTTTATTGATATTCTTGATGGTAATGGCGGAAACTATATTTCGTTGGGTCATGAGTTGTTCTCATGGAACAATGGTGTTCACAACGATGTGTGGAACATCAAGGATGATATAACCTATTATCTGGGCGAACATAAGATTATGGCTGGTGTGAGCTTTGAGCACAAAATGGCCGATAATATGTTCCTTCGTAATGGTACCGGTTACTATCGCTATAGTTCTCTGAGTGACTTCTATGCTGGTGCTACCCCTGAAATCGTGGCGCTGTCTTATGGCTATAATGGTGTGTCGGATCCTGCCGTTCGTGTTCGTACCAATCGCTTGGGCATTTATGTGCAGGATGAATGGCAGATACGCTCAAACCTGAAACTGACTTATGGTATACGTCTCGATGAGTTGATGTATGACAATGCTGACCTTATGACGAACGATGCCATTGCTGCCGTCAGTTATAATGGTCGTTCGATTGATACAGGAAAGTGGCCGAAGAACTCTTTGACACCCTCTCCTCGCTTAGGAGTGGTTTGGGATGTGTTTGGCGATAAGAGTCTGAAGGTACGTGGCGGTACAGGTCTGTTCCAGGGACGTCTGCCTTTGGTGTTCTTTACCAATATGCCTCTTAACTCAAATATGCTGCAGAACAATGCCGTTTGGAATTCTACTGGATTGAATAAGGGTAAGGCTGTGGACATGAGTCAGTTTGCTGGTGATATTATGACACGTCAGCAACTGATGGAATTTGTTGCAGCAAAATTTGGTGAACCTCTGACAATGACACCTTCACAAGGTGCGCCAAGTTCGTCGTTCTGTGGTGTGGCTAATGACTTTAAGCTGCCTCAGGTGTGGAAGACCTCTCTGGCAGTTGACTATCAGGTGCCTGTTTCGTTCCCCATGACGGTGACCGTGGAAGGTATCTTTAATAAGAGCATTAACGATGTGTGCATCAAGGATTGGAGCTATTGTGACATCGAGAGCCTGCCTTTGTTTAAGGGCGCAGACAACCGTCCTGAATTCACAACGGTGAAGAAGGTCGATACGCAGGGCAATCCCCTTCCCAATGCTTTTGTTTTGGAGAATACGAGCAAGGGCTATGGATGGACTGCTAATGTTAGCTTGACTGCTCAGCCTTTCAAGTGGCTCGACATGATGGCTGCCTATACGCATACTGTTAATAAGGAAATATCTGGTATGCCAGGTAGTGATGCAGCTTCGGCCTATACTAGTATTCCTTCGTATAAGGGACCAAATGGTGTAGGTGTTCATAACTCTATGTTCGTTATCCCCAATCGCTTGGTGGCTAGTGCAACGCTTCACGATAAGTCGGGCAACCACTATAGCTTTATCTATGAGGGTTATAATGGAGGTGTGCGTATAGATGCTAATGGTTATTCTACTTCCAATAACTATTCTTATATGTTGACTGAAGATAAGGATATTAATAAGGATATTAACCGCGATGGATGTAGTTATGATCTGCTTTATATCCCAACAGATAAGGAAGTGGCTGATAATGAATTCCGATTTGTCTCGACAGACGATCGTGATCGTTTCATGGCTTATGTACACAACAATGACTATCTGAAGAAGCATCAAGGTGAATACGCTGAGGCTTATAGCGCTCCTTCACCTTGGGTTCATCGTATTGACTTCAGTTATAAGCATGACTTTGATTTCAGTGTTAAGAACACAAAGCATAAGTTGCAGTTGAGCTTTGATATGAAGAACGTAATGAACTTCTTTGACTCAACATGGGGCGTAGCTAAGTATCTGAACCCTGCTATTGGCTCGGAGGCCCGTATCCTGACCTATGCAGGAAAGGATGCAGAGGGGTATCCGCTCTTCTCTACACCCGCTAGTATTAATGGCAAGACAGAGACGTGGACGTACAGCTATGACGTAGGACAGTGCTGGTACGCAAGCATCGGAATAAAATACTTCTTCAACTAAGAGATAGGAACCCGTCAAACCGGCGGGTTCTTTTTTTGCAACTTGGTTGCAAACGAAAGTTCTTACCTTTGCAACCAGAAAAGATAACATATATAATATAATAAGGTAAGAACAATGGCACACAATCATCATCATGAACAAACGTGTTGTTCGCACGAACACCATCATGAACACCATCATGAACACCATCATGATTCGCATGAGCATCATCATGAACATCATCACAGTTTGAAAGCGCAGCTGACGCTGATTGTCGCTACAGCCGTATTGCTGGTTGTCGCTTATGTAATGGAACAGCACTTGGCATGGCCGCAGTGGCAGTTGTTGCTGGTCTATCTAGTCCCTTACTTGCTCGTAGGCTATGGCACTTTGCGTGAAGCGGTAGAAGGACTGGCACATGGCGATGCTTTCAACGAGCACTTCCTGATGTCGATAGCCACCATTGGTGCACTTTGTATTGGTGAATATCCTGAGGCCGTCTTCGTGATGCTCTTCTTCCAGGTAGGCGAGCTGTTTGAGGGCTATGCCGAAGGGAAGAGTAGAGAGAGCATAGCACACCTGATGGATATACGTCCTGACGTGGCCCATGTGGAGCGCGATGGTGCAGTGCTTGATGTGATGCCCGATGAAGTGGGGGTAGGTGAGATCATCTTGGTGCGCCCCGGTGAGAAGGTACCCTTGGATGGCGTCGTCGTAGAAGGCTCTTCTGCCTTGAATACCGTGGCACTGACAGGCGAGAGCGTGCCTCGTGATGTAGCTGTGCAGGATGAGGTGATATCTGGTTGTATCAACCTGCAGGGAGTGATTCGAGTGCGTACCACTAAGGCCTTTGGCGAGAGTACGGTCTCGAAGATTATCAATCTGGTGGAGAATGCGGGTGAGAGCAAGTCGAAGAGCGAGACCTTTATCACGCGTTTTGCGCGTATCTATACGCCGGTAGTTGTGTTCCTTGCCATAGGTATTGCTGTCTTGCCACCACTGTTGGGCGCAGGCAGCTTTACGACATGGCTCTATCGCGCCCTGATGTTCTTGGTAGTCTCTTGTCCTTGTGCCTTGGTCATCAGCGTCCCATTGACGTTCTTTGGCGGTCTTGGTGGCGCTTCGCGTCGAGGAATTTTGATTAAGGGAGCCAACTATATCGATGTGTTGTCGCGACTGGACACGGTGGTCTTCGATAAGACTGGCACACTGACCCATGGCCAGTTTGCTGTCACGGCTGTTCATCCCGAGCAATACGATGCCCAACAGTTGCTGCATCTAGCTGCTCATGTGGAGCACTTCTCAACGCATCCTATTGGAGCGGCTCTGCGTGATGCCTTCCCCGATGAGGCTACTGATGGCTGCAGCGTCAGCGATGTGCAGGAGATATCGGGCCACGGTGTGAAGGCTAAGATTGGTGAACTGGAGGTATCTGTTGGTAACACGAAGATGATGGATAGCGTAGGTGCACACTGGCACGACTGTCATCATGTGGGTACGATTATTCACGTGGCTATCAACGGTCAGTATGCAGGCCACATTGTGATCAACGACCAGGTGAAGGCAGATAGCGCTGAGGCGATTGTACGATTGCGTGAGTTAGGCATCAAACAACTGGTGATGCTCACTGGCGATAGAGAAGAGGTGGCTGCAGATGTAGCTGAGAAACTTGGGCTGACAACATATCACGCCGAACTTCTTCCAGAAGATAAAGTGAAGATTGTTGAGGCTTTGGCACCCGGTCACCAACTGGCTTTCGTAGGCGATGGTATCAATGATGCACCAGTGCTGGCACGTGCAGATGTCGGTATTGCGATGGGAGGACTGGGTAGCGATGCGGCTATCGAGGCAGCCGATGTGGTGTTGATGGATGATCAACCTTCAAAGATTGCTCTGGCCATACGCATTGCTCGCCGAACCATTGGCATCGCTCGTCAGAATGTGCTGTTTGCCATTGGCGTAAAGACGCTCGTACTGATATTGGCAACCTTTGGTTTTGCTACGATGTGGATGGCTGTCTTCGCTGATGTGGGTGTGACGGTATTAGCTGTTCTCAATGCGATGCGCGCATTGAGACAGCATTAATTTCCGTGATGCTTGATTAGTTATCGTGATATTCGAAGACACCTCCGAAGTCGGGGTTCTCTCCAAATACCTCACCCTCAATCGTGCTGTCTCCTACGGTAGCACCATCCTGATTGTTGGCAGCATTGTTCTCGATGATAGGCTGATTATAGTCTTTACGGAGTGAGCCTACCACAAGCAGGAAGTCGTTGTAGTGGATGGTGGGAATAACAACGCCGAGGATGCCGATGCCACAACGAACACCGTCAGGACGGAAGTTGTTGCACAGACTCATGGTGGCAAAGATGGTGTGGTCGTTGTATTCCAAGCGGTTGTTTTTCTTAAACAGCTTGTACATCTCTACCTCACTGATGGTGTCGGCAGTGGTGAACATATAGCTGAAGTTGTTGAGCGCATTGTCCATCCAGTCGCCATTGATACTGTCATGAGCGTTGATACACTGACGGATGTCGTCTTCCATGACAGCGCGCATGCGTTCTTCCGACGGGCAGAAGATGGCCAGAATGATAGACAAGACACCAAGGATGGCACCTAAGATGACGAGTCGACCGAAACAGCTGTGGGTGAACTCGTAACTGAGTGATTCTCGCTTGCGGAATGAACCGCCACCTGACTGATACATATGCGTTGTTTGTTAATTGGTTTGTCTTAATGATGAATCAGGTTCATGAACTCCTGACGAGTCTTTGCCTGTTCGAAAGCACCGCTGAACTCGCTGGTGGTAGTCACCGAGTTCTGCTTCTCTACGCCACGCATCTGCATGCACATATGCTTGGCTTCCACCACTACCATGACACCTAAGGGGTGCAGTGTCTCTTCGATACATTTACGAATCTGCAGCGTCATGCGCTCTTGCACTTGAAGGCGGTGACTGTAGATATCTACCACACGGGCAATCTTTGAGAGGCCGGTGATGTAGCCATTGGGGATGTAAGCCACGTGTACCTTGCCGTACATGGGCAGCATGTGATGCTCGCACAGTGAGAAGAAGTCGATGTCCTTGACAATGACCATCTGACTGTAGTCCTCCTTGAAGAGGGCATCTGTCAGCACCTTGTGCGCATCCATTTCATAACCGCGTGTCAACACCTGCATAGCCTTGGCTACTCGGGTGGGCGTCTTCAGCAGACCTTCGCGCTCTGTGTTCTCGCCCAGCAGTTCTATGATACTTTTATAGTGTGATGCAAGTTCTTCTGTTTTCTTTTCTAGTTCCATGATAACATGTTTAATCTGCAACGCTGATTTTGCCTTTCACGATAGTGGCAGACTCATATCCCAGTTTGCGTACTTCTTCTACTTTTGCTTTGGCATCCTCGTAGTTGCGATAGTTGCCCATACGGCAGATCCATCTGGGAGAGTAGAAGTGCACATACACCTCTTCTCCAGGGAACAACTGTTTGAGCGCGTTGCCTGTTTTCTCTGCTTTCTGGCGATCACTGCGTGTGTTGCCTCCAGCAAATACCTGAATACGATAGCCTATGGCTTTGTGATAATGTTTGGGTGCAGCAACGGTATCGGCTGATGGCGTTGCTGAGTTGTTACCGACCTCGTTTTGTGTGCCATTGCTGGCTGAAGTCGTCTTTGTGGCGGCTGTAGCCGTCTTGGTTGTTGCAGCCGGTTTGGTGGCTGGCTTAGTGGCAGGCTTGGTTATAGTCTTTGTCGGTTTGGCCGACGAATGCGTGCCGTTCACCAGGTCTTCAATCTCTTTGTCCTGATGGATGGTCACGGTACCTCCACCCGCTGTGGTCTGCTGAACACGTTGGGTAAAAGTCTGTGCGTCGGCATTGATAGCAATGCCGGCACACAGACTTAGTATAGTGATGAATAGCTTCATCATATATTCATTTCTTATTTGAAGGCGTCGATGATGCCCTTGAAGTCTGCGCACTTCAGTGAAGCACCGCCAATCAGACCACCGTCGATGTCGGGCTTAGCGAACAGCTCAGGAGCGTTAGAAGCCTTGCATGAACCGCCATAGAGGATGGTGGTGTCGTCGGCAACAGCCTGACCATACTTCTCAGCGATGATAGAACGGATGTAAGCGTGGATCTCCTCAGCCTGCTCAGCAGTAGCGGTCTTACCAGTACCGATAGCCCAGATTGGCTCGTAGGCGATCACGATCTTGCGGAAGTCCTCCTCAGAGAGGTTGAATACGCTGCCCTCGAGCTCGGCCTTAACCACCTCGTTCTGCTTGCCAGCCTCGCGCTCCTCGAGTGACTCACCGATACAGAAGATCACCTTCAGATCGTTCTTCTGTGCCAGCAGCACCTTCTCCTTCAGGATCTCGGGAGTCTCCTTATAGTACTCACGACGCTCTGAGTGACCCAGGATCACGTACTGAGCACCAGTGCTCTTTACCATCTCGGCAGAAACCTCACCAGTGAAAGCGCCCTTCTCCTTGTCTGCGCAGTTCTCTGCACCCAGACCGATGATAGACTGATCGAGGAACTGGGCGATAGAAGCCAAGTGAATGAATGGGGTGCAAATCACTACACCGCAGTTGGGCTTCTCTGCCTTCAGTGTCTCGTTCAGCTCTTTTGCAAGAGCAATACCATCCTGGAGATTCATGTTCATCTTCCAGTTACCTGCTACAATTTTCTTTCTCATTTTCTTTTCTTTTTTTATTGTTGGTGTTAAACGATTGGTTTTAATTCTAATCCATTTTGTCCACATCCACATGCGGTCGGCCAGGCTGAGCAGCGTCAGTGGCAACACGAACCATAACATGAGCATGGCGATGCGGCGTGCCACCGAGTCTTCCTGTATACTGCCTTCCTGCAGCTCATGCAGTGGCTTGCTGCTGTCCAGTTCAGGCAGGCGGTTGTGGCTCCATTTCTGTATGATGACGCCATCGTGCAGCAGCAGTAGTCCTGGGTTGCTGCGTATGACGGTCTTCAGCAGCACATCGTCGGTCTGGTAGAATGCATATTCCGCACCAGTTCTGTCTCTCCACTGGTTCACGGCTTTCTCGCCGCTTGCTGTGAGTCCATAGAAAGCATAGCCGTTGTCTTTGGTGTACTCATAGAGCTCGTTGATGACGTCCAGCTGTGAGTCGTCGGCCTGCTCCAGGTGGGGCGAGATGAGCAACATGGTGTAGCTACTGTCGTTCAGTACCTGTTCGGTGATGTCTTCGCCGTCGCGCTCCATGAACAAGTCGGCGTAGGGCGAGTCCTCACCTTCCATCATCCGTTGCCAGCCCGCTCTCAGGTCTGTGCCTATGCGATAGGGTCGGAAGTCGAACAGCGGTTTGTCATAAAGACACCATGTCGAGGTGATGAGTATGAACAGCGCCGTGTAGTTGATCACCAGCCACTGGTTGGGCTCGCTGATGAAGCGAAACATCCGTGTGGGCTTGTGGGCCACGATGATGGCAGCCGACAGCAGTACCACGTTTTTCCAGAATGTCTGCCAGTTGGTGAGAATGATGGCGTCGCCAAAGCATCCGCAGTCTCTGACGGGGTTGCTGATGGCCAGCCACAGTGTCAGGGGTGTCATCACCAGCATGATGGCTAATGCCAGTCGTGAAGACAACTTCCTTCTGATTGCAAACAACAGAAAGATGCCTAAGCAAAATTCCGTGGCGCCCAGCAGCACCGACAGACCCAGTGTTGCCATGTCGGGCAGCCAACCTCCCAGATGCATGGCTGTCAGGTAGTCCTGTATCTTGTATTGCGTGCCGAGCGGATCGATGGCCTTAACAAATCCAGAGAGGATAAAGACCAGCGCCAGCACCATGCGGGCTATGTTTACAATCAGTATTCTCACTTCTCCAACTTAATCAGTCCGAAGACTGCATAGTTGATAATATCCATATAGTTGGCATCGATGCCCTCGCTCACCAGCGTGGCTCCGCCTAAGTCTTCTATTTCCTTGATGCGCTCAATTTTGGTCAGGATGAGGTCCGTGTAGCTGCTCACGCGCATGTCGCGCCACGCTTCGTCGTAGTCGTGGTTCTTGCGTTTCATCAGTTCCAGGGCCTCTTTGGCATAGTGATCGTAGAGCACCATGGCTTCGTCGTTGTTCATATCCACGCAGTCGGCAAAGCCTTTCTCCAGTTGAATCAGTCCCACGATGCCATAGTTGATCAGCGCCATGAACTCCGGGCGTATGCCTTCGCCCACCAGCGACTCCTGTTTAATCTCCAGCGAACGGATGCGCTTGGCTTTGATAAACAACTGGTCGGTCAGCGATGAGGGTCGCAGGATGCGCCACGAGGCACCGTAGTCGTGCAACTTCTTCGAAAAGATGTCGCGACATTCGGCTATGGCAGCCTCAAACTGTGCATTAGTTTTTTCAAATTTGTTCATATTTCGGGTGCAAAGTTACTAAATAAATATGAATTACACATTAATAATATGGATTATGAACCTCGAATTATGAAATATTAATCATTTTGTTTTTTGCGGATATACTTGATTTTTGCACCAAGTGTGTTCCATTGCACCTGCAGCGAGTCGCGCTTCATGCGTAGCAGTGTCAGCTCGGTCAGTTCCTCGGCGGTGGCTTTCAGTGCTCGTTTGTGCTCCTCCACGATGGTCTTCTTCTGCTCATATTCAGCCTTCGTCGCTTCCAGTGCTTCATCGACGCGTGCCAGTTCCTCTTGTGAGGCCAGTAGGGTGGAGTCTTGCTTGTGCTTGAGGGCAGCCCGGCGCTGTTCTATTTCGTCTCTTCTTGAGTTGCTACAGGCGGTGGCGACCAGTGCTAAAGCGATAGTAGCAATGAGTAATCGCTGTTGTTTCATACTTCAATCATTTAGGGACAGTCCGCGTAAAATCAGGACTGCATATTTGGGTACAAAGTTAATCAAAAAAAGACTAAATGCCAAAAATAACTTGTTTTTTTGTCTGAAAGTTCGTAACTTTGCACCCTCAAAAGAGTTATATACGTAAATGAAGTTGTATTCTGACGAAGAACTGGCCAAGATTCTTGACCAGGATATTTTCCACAAAATTAGCGATGTGGCCGATCATCTGGGCGTAGAGTGCTACGTGGTGGGTGGCTATGTTCGCGATATCTTCCTCGAGCGCCCCAGCAACGACATCGATGTGGTGGTGGTTGGTAGTGGTATCGAGGTGGCCAAGGCCCTGAAGAAGGTGCTTGGTCGCCATGCTCATCTCTCTGTTTTCAGGAATTTCGGCACGGCTCAAGTGAAGTTCAACGACACCGAGGTCGAGTTCGTAGGTGCCCGCCGTGAGAGCTATAGTCACGACTCGCGCAAGCCAATCGTGGAAGATGGTACGCTGGAAGACGATCAGAACCGCCGCGACTTCACCATCAATGCGATGGCCATCTGCTTGAATCGTAGCCGTTTTGGCGAACTCGTCGATCCTTTCAATGGATTGGCCGACCTGGAAGATGGTATCATCGCCACCCCTCTTGATCCCGATATCACATTCAGCGACGACCCGCTTCGCATGATGCGTTGCATTCGTTTCGCCACGCAACTCAACTTCCAGATAGAGGAAGCTACCTTCGATGCCCTTCAGCGCATGGCCGATCGCATCAAGATTGTCAGTGGCGAGCGTATCGAAGTGGAACTGAATAAAATTATGATGGCTCCCCATCCCAGCAAGGGACTGGTTGACCTGCAGCGCTGTGGCCTGCTGAACATCATCCTCCCCGAGGTGGCTGCGCTCGACATCGTGGAGCAGAAGAATGGTCGTGCCCATAAGAATAACTTCTATCATACGCTTGAGGTGCTGGAGAATGTGGTGAAAGCGACCAACGAGACCCACCCCCAACCCCTCCCTGTGAGGGAGGGGAGTGAATGCTCTCAGACGAATGCTTCTGCTTCCCGTACCGATGGACTGGGTGAAAACCGTGTTCTTTATTTGCGCTGGGCTGCTTTGCTTCATGATATTGGTAAGACGAAGACCAAACGATGGGATGCTTCCATAGGTTGGACGTTCCATAATCACAACTATGTGGGCGCCAAGATGGTGGCCGATCTGTTCCGTCGCTTGAAGTTGCCCCTCGGTGCCGAGATGAAATACGTTCAGAAGCTGGTTGATCTGCACATGCGTCCTCAGGTGATTGCCGATAGCGAGGTGACAGACTCGGCCGTTCGTCGCTTGTTGAACGATGCCGGTGATGACATCGACGACCTGATGACCCTCTGCGAAGCCGATATCACCTCGAAGAATGAAGTTAGGAAAAAGATGTTCCTCGAGAACTTCCGTATGGTACGCGAAAAGCTGGCAGACCTTAAGGAGAAAGACTATAAGCGTCTGTTGCAGCCCGTCATCGATGGTAACGAAATCATGGAGCTCTTCCATCTCTCGCCTTCGCGCGAGGTGGGCACCCTGAAACAATACTTGAAAGACGCCGTATTAGATAATAAGGTAGAAAACGAGCGCGAACCTCTGATGCAGCTCCTCATGGAGAAAGCGCGCGAGATGGGAATCGCCTGATATGGGCGTCATATTCTAATTCTAAAAGTGCCACTTTTCCACAAGAAGAGTGGCACTTTTGTTGTCATCGCCCTTTGTTAATAGCTTTTCTATGAGGATAGCTCCCCTCCCTTTGGAGGGGCTGGGGGAGGCTCCCCCTGTTGTTTTTTGTTAAAGTATCACTTTGTCTTGGGGTAAAATCGTGTTGTTATCGCAAACAGACGTTTTGTTTATTTGATAATTTTATCATTTCGGTGGTAAAAAAGTCCGTTTTTAATAGCAAAAATGGATATAAATTAAGAAAATGCAATTAATTTATGAATTTTTTTTGTAATTTTATTGATTATTCCGTTTTTATTGTTAATTTTGCACCCCGAAACCAAACTGCACCGAATTGACATCGGTTTGTAAGTGAGAAAGCAGATGAAGTGACAATTTGTAATTCATTCTATTTAGTTTTAATTGGTTATACACAAACATTTATTTAATATTAATTTAACAGAAGTCTTATGAGCAAAAGACTAGCATTGCTTTTGATGACCCTTTTCCTCGTAGTAGGTGGGGCATTCTCTCAGACGAGAGTCAATGGTACCGTCATGTCAAAGGACGATGGTGAGCCCGTTATCGGTGCATCAGTTTTAGTTGTTGGCACCCATGTCGGTACAGTTACTAACAGTGAAGGACAGTTCTCTCTGAATGTTCCTGCAGGTAAGAAGACACTTCGTATTTCTTACATTGGTATGGAAACTTTGGAATTGCCCGCAAGCGCAAACATGCGCATTTTGTTGACCAGCGACCACAACTCACTTGATGAGGTGATTGTTGTTGCTTACGGTACAGCAAAGAAATCTTCATTCACAGGTTCGGCTACTGCCATGAAGGAGAAAGACATGTCAGCCCAGAAGGGTTCGCTTGTTAAGTCTCTCGAAGGTAAGGTAGCTGGTGTACGTGTAGGTTCATCTATTGGTGACCCAGGTGCTGACCAGAACATCCAGATCCGTGGTATCGGTTCTATCAATGGTTCTACTCAGCCTCTGTATGTTATCGACGGTGTGCCCGTATTGGCAAACTCAGATGGCTACATGTCATCAAGCATCAAGTCACAGTCTATCCTTGCTACTCTGAACCCTAACGATATCGAGAGCATGACCATCCTGAAGGATGCTGCTGCAGCATCACTTTATGGTTCACGTGCTGCCAATGGTGTTGTTATCATCACCACTAAGAAGGGTGCTAAGGGTAAGACCAACGTACACTACGATATGCAGATTGGTACTCAGCAGATTGCTAAGAAGAGCGCCATGAACACCATGAATGCTGCTCAGCTGAAGGAGTACTATACAGATGGTATCAAGAATGGTATCTTGGAGTATGGTCTGGCAGCAACAGAGGCCGAGGCTTTGGAGTATGCTACTAATGGTGGTTTGGAATCACAGGGTTTTTATCCCGCATACATGTTTTTCTGGGATTTCGATAGCGATACTGATACCAATTGGTACGACCAGGTTTATCACAACGCTCTGACTCAAGACCACCAGCTCTCTATCGACGGTGGTAACGACAAGACCAAGTTCTATGTAGGTTTGGGCTACAATGATTCAGAGGGTGTCGTTAAGGGCACTCAGTTCCAGCGCTACAGTGGTCGTGTGAACTTGGATCACCAGGTTAACGACTGGTTGAAGATTGGCGTTAAGCAGATGATTTCTTTCTCTGATACTAAGGGTATTCGCGACCAGAGTGATCAAGAACAGGGTTTTGGTACAACCGCCCCTTGGTCCGTACTCTACTCTTTGGATCCTACAGCTAAAAATAAAAATGCTGATGGTTCATATAATAATGATGTTGCTTTTGGTAAGGTTGCTAACCCCAACAACATGTTTGGTGTTGAGAGCGGTGAGTATGCCGAGTTCGTGAAGTCAAACATGATGCGTAGCATGAGCAACCTCGAGGCTGAGGTTAAGCTGCCTTACGACCTCGTTGCTCGTACCATCTTCGGTTATGACTACACCAACAATAAGTTGCAGGAGTTCTGGTCTCCTCTGAGCGTTAACGGTGAGTCACTTGGTGGCTTGGGTCAGCGTTGGGACTTCACCAGCAAGACTCTGACCTCTTCTACCACTCTGGGCTACAACCATCAGTTTGGTAAGCACGCTGTTAATGCATTGGGCGGTTATGAGTATGAGAAGCGCCAGATGCCTTTCTTGACAGCTTCTGCTAAGGGTTATGGTACTTACAAACTGCCTGAGCTTTCTAATGGTCAGACTTACGATACTGGTAGCGCTATCTACGAGTCAATGCTTTCTTCTTGGCTCGGTAAGGCTGACTACAACTACGACAACAAGTACTATGCTGGCTTGAGCTTCCGTCGTGACGGTTCTTCTCGTCTGGCTAAGGACAATCGCTGGTCTAACTTCTGGTCAGTATCTGCTGCATGGCGTATCTCTCAGGAGTCTTTCCTGCAGGACAATCCTCTCTTCTCTGACTTGAAGGTACGTGCATCTTACGGTACTAATGGTAACCTGCCCACCGGTATGTATCAGTACATGCCTCAGTATGCTACCAGCGGTGGTTATGGAGCAAATGGTGCTTACTACTGGTCAACTCCTGGTAACGAGGGCCTGACATGGGAGAAGTCTAAGAACTTCAACGTTGGTTTCGACTGGACACTCTACAACCGTGTATCACTCACTCTTGAGTACTATAAGAAAGTGACCGACGATCTGATCTTCTCTACTCCTGTGTCTTATGTAACAGGTTTCGGTTCTAACATCAACAACATCGGTAAGCTGGAGAACAGCGGTCTCGAGTTCAGCGTTTCTTCTCAGAACATCCGTACTAAGGACTTCAGCTGGACCACCGACTTCAACCTGACATGGCAGAAGATTGAGGTGAAGGAGTTGCCTGGCGGCGAGGACGTTCAGTATGGTGATGGTAACATGTACCTGCTCCGCGAGGGTGAGTCTATGCACACCTTCTACCTCCCCGAATGGAAGGGCGTTGATCCTGAGACCGGTCTTGGTGAGTTCTGGCTCGATCCCTCTGATCACTCAAAGGGCGTAACTAACACCTACGCAAAGGCTGGTAAGGGTAAGGTAGGTAAGGCTGTGCCCGATGTACTCGGTGGTATGACCAACACCTTCCGCTACAAGGACTTCGATCTGTCGTTCATGATTTCTTATCAGTTCGGTGCCGACATGTTCGACTATCCCGGATACTTCCTCACCTTCAGTGACGGTGTACGCATTGGTTCATTCAATGTTCATGAGTCAGTTGCTGGCAACTACTGGAAGCAGCCTGGTGATGTAGTTGAATTCCCCAAACCTATCTATGGCAACCCCTATCGTTCAGATAGGTTCTCTTCACGCACGATCCGTTCTACCGACAACATCCGTGTTCGTGATATCACTCTGGGCTACAACGTGCCTCTGTTCAAGCAGTACATCAACAACCTGCGTGTGTACTTCCGTACCACCAACCCATTCATGATCTACTGCGCAACTAAGGACGTAGATCCCGACGTTGATGTAAACGGTTATCGTCAGACCGATACACCTCCTACACGTCAGTTCCTGTTTGGTCTGAACCTGACTTTCTAATATTCAATACATCAATAATAGAATCATAACATATGAAAAAGATATATTTAGTTTTAGGTCTGGTTGCTGGACTGAGCCTTTCATCTTGCAGCCTCGACTCAGAGCCATCTACTTCGCTTGGCGAAGGCGTGGCTATCACGACAGAGTCTGATTTGCAGTACGCTGTCAACGGTATCGGTTATCTGATGTCTGAAGATCGTATGCTCTACGGTTCTGAGTTCGGACTCTATGCCGACCTTCTTACTAACGAGTTTAAGTATGTTGATGACTACGGTCAGAGCACTGCCATCGCTCGTTATACTTTGACTAAGTTTGATGAGCTGCCCGAGTATGCTTATGCTGATATGTATGGTGCTATCGCCAACTGTAACAAGGCACTCGAGTTGTCTGAGGCACTCGAGCAGACCGAGACTGTTGACAAACTGCGTGGTCAGCTTTATGCATGGCGTGCATTGCTCCACTTCGACTTGGCTCGCCTTTTCGCTCACATTCCAACAGCTGTTGATGATGTGAACGCAGCTAACTCTGGTATCGTTCTCTCTGACCATGTGGTAGCTCCCGACTTCAAGGGCGATCGTGCTACTTTGGCACAGACCTACAAGCAGATCACCGACGACTTCACACAGGCTATGAATCTGCTCGAGGCTTCTAAGGACGAGAAGAAGGAGACTGGTTACTTCAACTACTATGCAGCTTTGGCTCTGCGTGCACGTGCCAACCTCTATGCTGGCAAATATGCAGAAGCTCTGGCTGATGCTAAAGAGGTAATCAAGGATGGTGGCTACGAACTCTATACACCTTCTAACTATGTTAAGGCTTGGGAGCAGGAGGGTACTTCAGAGTCAATCTTCGAACTTCTGATCACCGCCAACTACAATGCTCAGCGTAACTCGCTTGGTTATTACACCGATGCTTCTGGTTACCCCGAGGCTGCCCTGGATGAAGATGGAAATATTCTGACCTACCTGAAGGCTACTCCTGCTGACATTCGCTCTAAGATGATCAAGGAGCAGGCAGTTAAGGGTGTTGCAGGAACTCACTTCTTCCCTGCTAAGTATCCTGGTCGTGAGGGTCTCTACGTTAACAACCCCAAGATCATCCGTCTCTCTGAGGTTTACCTCATCGCTGCAGAGGCTGAGCTGAAGGGCAACAATGATGGCGCTAAGGCTGCTTTCTACATCAACGAGATTGAGAAGAACCGTGTAACTGGTTACACCGATGTTGCTACTGTTACTATCGACGACGTGATTGCTGAATACGAGAAGGAGTTCTTCGCTGAGAACCAGATTGCATTTGCTTACTGGCGTAACAAGAAGAGCATCACTAACCAGGTTAACAATGTTATCAGCTACGACGATAACCAGACCATCCTGCCTATCCCACAGCGTGAGATTGACTTCTATCCTGGACTGGTTCAGAACACAGGTTATTAATCCTCTGAGTTTATATTGCAAGTTTCCTTGTTGATAGATTCTTGCAATCATCATAAGACACTCCGCACTGTTTGTGTGCGGGGTGTCTTTTTTTTTATATAAACTTTTGATAGATTAGAAATTATTTTATATCTTTGCATTATAAAACAATTAATTATTAATCTCTTTTTAACTAAATTGCGATGAAGCCTTTTTTATTATCAGTAAGTTTGTTGTTCATCATAGGTTTGTTCTATGGTTGCAGTAGTAATGATGAAATCGATATCAAAGACAGGAATATTCTGGGCTACTGGGAAAGTACAGAAATTTTTGAAAGAAGAGGAGGCTTGTTGTTTACTGCAGATGGTAAAGTCAAATGGTGGGAATTGCAGCCGACATTTGATACAAAATCAAAAAAAATTGATGAAGTGTACTCCGAAAGCCTTTGGGGGTATTTCTGGTTCGAGGATAATGGTGCGGTGCATATGCAAAAACGCCCCAAAGACAGTGCCCCCAATCCAGATGAACTGTATTACAAAATTGTGAGTTTAACAAGTGATTGTATGGTTATTCGTACTTTTGGTGGCATTATGGGAACTCCGTTAAAAGATGGTTATGACCACACGTACAGGAAATTGCTAAGCCGCTGAGACCATCCTTTTAGCTAATCATGGGTTCACTTCAGTTCCTTCAGTCGCTTCGCATTCTTGCCTTGCAAGCGTCCATCTGGAAGACGTGGTCGTGGTGGCAGACTCCGGACTGATGACCAAGAAGAATGTGCAGTTACTGCAGACCGGGAAATACAAGTACATTCTCGGGGCGAGAATCCGCAATGAGGCCAAGGAAATCAGGGAGTGGATTCTGTCTCAGGAGAAGGAGGAGAATACATATCCGGAATATGAGAAGACGCACATCTTGATGATTTACGTCTCAAAAACGCTAGTTCGAGCATTTTCTTTGATGTCATTTTGTTAAGAAGTTTAATTGTTTTTGTGTGAAAAAGGGAAAGGGATGTTAATGATATCATCTTTCACCTAATACCATAACCCTTGCAACCTAAGAAGTTGAGTGCATGCGAAACTTCAGTCAATTAATATATACAGGTCCAAATTTCATTTTCTTATAAGTAGTCTTGACGTGGGTGTTAGACCAATAATAGTATGTTTCAAACACAAGGTAACTATCATTAATACTGATTATACCGAAGCCTGTATCACTGATAGAGGGTCTGAGATGATAGCCTTTCTCGGTAACTTCCCATTTCCCCATAGGCATTTCTTCGAATTTTTCTGGTGTGACAGACCATTCGCCAAAGGTTCCATTTGCCCAAAATGCCATTCCATGCTGATGTTGCATGTCTTCCTCATCACATTCTATGCTTAGCCAATAACCTACGGGATTGATGGGATTGATGGGATTGTTCTCGTCATCTTTGCTGCATCCTACTAATATGAGAGCAATGGCGCTCATCCACAACACTTTTTTTGATGATTGTAATAAGAATGTTGTTAACTCCATAATTACTTGTTTTTGATTTCGTCTGCTATTATAATGCAAAAAAGAGAAAATCTTGCATGGAAAAGCGTTAAAGAATAAAAAAACACACACATTTTCATGCAAGGTTTACGTATTTTTGAATTATTAAAGTAGGAACGCGATAATAAAATGGTCGGAAAACTTATAGAGCGTGTACGGAAGAATGACCGACGAGCGATGAATCAGTTATACCAACTGTATGTTGAGGAGCTTTCATCGGTCTGCTACCGCTATGTGCCTAATAGGAACGACGCGAAAGACGTGCTACAAAATAGTTTCGTGAAAATATTCACGTCAATCCCGACCATTAGTTACCGCGACGAACCAAGCTTTAAGGCATGGATGAAACGATTGGTAGTGAACGAGACTCTCTATTTCCTAAGAGAACGAAAGAAACTCTTGTTCGTAGAACTTGATGAGTCAAACCTTCAGTTGTCTGATGAAGAAGAGCCTCAACCAGAATACTTGTCTCCTAACGAACTCCATCGACTCATCAGCGAATTGCCAGACGGCTATCGTACCGTGATAAACCTGTTTGTTTTTGAGGGGTACACCCACCAACAAATTGCAGAGATGCTGGATATCAAGGAGACAACTTCCGCTTCGCAACTCTATCATGCAAAACTGACATTGGCAAGGAAAATCAAGGAATTAATGAACGAGAAACAATGAAAGAGGATTGGACAAAAGAAATGAAACGAAAGTTGGAGGAACATCGGATGGATCCGCCTTCTGGGTTATGGGAAGACATCTGTGAACAGATGGACCTCTCGACGAGCCCTGTCCAAAAGCCAACTCTTATCAAGCGATGGCACTTAGCTTTTGCCGCTGGATTGTTGGCACTTGTTGGGTTCTTCACGTTCTATCATCAAGATAACAGCCTACCGCTTTCACAACCAAGTGCGACAACACAGGTTTTGGAAGAAATTAGCCATGAATCGATTCCTTCTGCCTCCACGCCATCAAAACCGTTCTCTTCAAACCCCGCGAATCTAATCGCCCAGAAACGACAGACCAACATATCTGTCAGGGAAGTGGCACATAACGATACGATAATTGAATCCATTCATGAAAAAGAAAAGGAGACAGAACAAGTTGCCGTTGAGAAAGCAGAAAACAAACCTTCTGTTGAGCATCCAACAACATCTGTAATAGAGAATGACTTCATGACATCCGAACGCCCTATCAAACGTTCCGCAAATTCCGATAATTGGTCTTTGGGCATCAACGCTTCTGGCGGATTGTTTGCCTCCAACAACATTGTTAACGGTACTTCATACGGCTCATCCCCAAATAACTCCTACTATGTTGGAATCATTGGAAAATACCCAAACTCAGGCTATGAAACACCACTCGGTGATTACGTATGGAAGCATCAGCTTCCCTTGCGCATCGGATTGAGTTTGCAATATCAACTGAACCAACATGTGGCAGTGGTGAGTGGCATCAACTACACATATCTCTCTTCTGAGTTCTCCATCCCGTCTATTCAGAACGCCAACTATGAACAGAAGTTGCACTACCTTGGTATTCCACTCGGCATCTCATGGCAACTGTTGGCAAATCGTCACTTCCGCTTCTATCTCTCTGGAGGGGGAATGTTGGAAAAATGTATTCGCTCAACGTTATCACTGGAACATCGTCAAGAAATCGAAAAACCGTGGCAGTGGTCTGTCAATGCAGCTGCTGGCGCAGAATATACCTTCACCAACCAATTCGGTATTTACATCGAGCCCTCACTCAATTATTTCTTCAACGATAATACTTCCTTAGAACATTACTATAAGGAGCATCCACTTACACCTGCCATAGAGTTTGGCATTCGCTTACATTTGAAGAAATAATACCGTCATTCACTCCACTCTCATGGGATGTTACATTATGGTGCGTAGAAAGCACCGTGTCTCTATTCGCTCAGAATAGTTGCACTGTTTTTTTTGTTTGTTCTTTCTGTCGTTTGCAAGACAAACTAAAGCCCGATAGCTATTTTAAAAGTATGTTCGTTATTAAAAAGTATGTTCGTTATTAAAAAGTATGTTCGTCTGTTCTTTCAGTCGCTCCGCTTTATGAAAGCGGCATAGCCGAGCGATTATGTCTTTATTATTCGTTAGTATGTCTTTACCTCCGTTATTATGTCTTTAATAAGTTATTCAGTCTTTCAAAACTAGTTAATCTGTCTTTAACTAGTTATTCTGTCCGTATAAAAGTTATTATGTCTCCTTATGTTTAATATACAACTAATTTACTAATAAAATGTTAAATATTCGAGCAGCGTGTGTTATATATTCCTCTTTTTTTTGTAATTTTGCATTTTGAAAACTAAGTATGACTAAATAAGTTTTCCTCAACAAAGGAAATAAAGGAATAAGAAATATAACAATTTAAGCTTAAAGAATAATTATGAGTAAGAACAAAATGATGCTGGCTGCTGCTGTTGCAGCCATGTTGGTTTCGTGTGGCGGAGGCGGTGGCCGTCCGACTTTTGGCGATAATGAGTTTCCCGTGGAGACCGTTTCTTCGCAGTCGGCTGCTCTGCAAACAAACTATCCTGCTACGATTAATGGTATTCAGGATGTAGAGATTAGACCAAAGACTTCAGGCTTTCTGACACAGGTCTGCGTTAAGGAGGGACAGACCGTCTCTGCCGGTCAGTTGTTGTTTGTTATCGACAACGAGACATTCCAGGCACAGGTGCGCCAGGCACAGGCAGCTGTCAATACGGCACAGAGCGGTGTGAACACTGCTAAACTTACTTTTGAGAACTCAAAGCAGTTGCATGCCAACAAAGTGATTGGCGACTACGAGTTGCAGACTGCCGAGAATACCTATCTGAGCGCACAGGCACAGCTGGCCCAGGCAAAGGCTGCGCTGGCTTCAGCCAAAGAGGCGCTGAGCTACTGCTACGTGAAGAGCCCCGTCAAGGGCGTTGTGGGCACCCTGCCTTTCAAGAAGGGCGCCTTGGTGAGCGCATCAAACGTGCTGACCCACGTGGCCGACATCAGTCAGATGGACGTTTATTTCTCAGTCACCGAGAAAGACCTGCTGCTGCTCTCAAAGGCTGAGGGCGGTGTCAGCGGTGCCATCGATGCTTTCCCCCCAGTGAAGCTCTTGCTGGCCGACGGTAGTGAGTACGGCTATCCCGGCAAGGTAGCTACCGTCAGTGGTGTCATCGACAAGAGCACCGGTTCTGTTCAGTTGAAGGCCCAGTTCCCCAACCCCGACAAGCTGTTGAAGAGCGGCGGTTCTGGTACTATCGTTGTTCCCCAATCAGCCAACGATGCCATTGTCATCCCCCAGTCGGTGGTTGTAGAGGTACAGAACAAGAAGTTCGTCTATCTGCTCAACGACAGCAACAAGGTGGCCTACACCGAGATTACTGTCAACCCTCAGAACGATGGCAACAACTATATCGTGACCAGTGGCCTGAAGATTGGCGATAAGTACGTGACCAACGGTGTCACCAAGCTGACCGACGGTCAGGAGATCGTGCCCATCACTCCTCAGCGCTACCAGGAGAAGATCCAGGAGCAGGCTAAGGCCATGAGCGCTGGCGACATCGTGGGTGCCATGAAGAAATAAGTAGAATTGAAAAATTGAAAAATTGAAAAGTTGAAGTCTGAGAAAAACTTTAATTCTTCAATTCTTAAATTCTTAAATTTTTAAAGATAAGTAGAATTGAAAAATTGAAAAATTGAAAAGTTGAAGTCTGAGAAAAACTTTAATTCTTCAATTCTTAAATTCTTAAATTTTTAAAGAAATGACATTTACAAACTTTATCAAGCGCCCAGTACTCTCTACGGTGATCTCTATCCTCATCGTGCTGCTGGGTGTCATCGGACTGACCTCGCTGCCTATCGAGCAGTATCCCGATATTGCACCGCCTACCGTGGTGGTTTACACCAGCTATCCTGGTGCCGATGCTGAGACCGTCAAGAACTCAGTCATTACTCCTTTGGAGGAGAGCATCAACGGTGTAGAAGGTATGGACTACATCTCTTCTACCGCTTCGTCGGGTTCGGCACAGATCAGCGTGCTGTTCCGTCAGGGCATGAATGCCGACATGTGTGCCGTCAACGTGCAGAACCGCGTACAGCAGGCTCAGGCCTTGCTGCCTGCCGAGGTGACCCGTATTGGTGTGACCGTCATGAAGCGCCAGACCTCTCAGGTTATCATGTACACCCTGACCAGCGACGGTCGCTACGACGACGAGTTCCTGACCAACTATAGTAATATCAATATCGTGCCCGCCATCAAGCGTATCCAGGGTGTGGGCGACGTGCAGAGCCCAGGTCTGAAGACTTACTCTATGCGTATCTGGCTGAAACCCGATGTGATGAAGCAGTACAACCTGATGCCTTCCGACATCAGCGGCGTGCTGGCCGAACAGAACATCGAGGCTGCACCTGGTACCTTCGGCGAACTCTCTGACGTGGCCTACGAGTATGCCATGCGCTACACCGGTCGCTTCAAGACCGCCGAGGAGTTTGGCAACATCATCATCCAGAGCAATGCCGACGGCACCACGCTGAAACTGAAGGACGTGGCAAAGATCGAGCTGGGTGGTCAGCAGTATTCCGTTGCCATGAAGAACAACAACGTGCCTTCGGTGCTGGGTATGGTGCAGCAGATTGCAGGCTCTAACGCCAACGAGATTGCCAAGAACGTGAAGAAAGAGCTGGAAGAACAGTCCAAGCTGTTCCCTCCAGGCATGACCTATAAGATCAACTACGACGTCACCGAGTTCCTCTATGCTTCTATCGAAGAGGTAGTGTTCACCCTTGTGTTCACCCTTCTGCTCGTGTTCTTCGTCATCTACATCTTCCTGCAGGACTGGCGTTCTACACTCATTCCTCTGATTGCCGTGCCTGTGTCGTTGGTAGGTACATTCTTCTTCCTCGAACTGTTTGGCTTCTCTATCAACCTGCTCACGCTGTCGGCCTTGCTGCTGGCCATCGCCATCGTGGTCGATGATGCCATTGTGGTGGTCGAAGCCGTGCATGCCAAGTTGGACCAGGGTTATAAGTCAACCCTGACAGCCTCTATCGATGCCATGAACGAGATCTCTGGCGCCATCATCTCCATCACGCTGGTGATGTCGGCCGTGTTCATCCCTGTATCGTTCATCGGCGGCACCAGCGGTACCTTCTACCGTGAGTTCGGTGTCACCATGGCTGTCAGCATCTTCATCTCGGCACTGAACGCTCTGACGTTGTCGCCTGCGCTTTGTGCCATCTTCCTGAAGGCCCACGACGAGAATGGTCATGAGAAGAAACTCTCACGCATCGACAAGTTCCACATGGCCTTCAATACCGCCTACGACGGCATTCTGGGCAAGTATAAGTCGCGTATTGAAAAGCTGGTACATCGTCCTGTTGCCATCCTGGTGACGGTGGTCATCGGTATTGCCGTGCTCGTTGTCTCGCTGGTTACCAGCAAGACCGGCCTGGTTCCCGACGAGGATACCGGCACCATCTTCTGTACCATCTCAATGCCACCTGCCACCTCTGTGGCCCGCACCCAGCAGGTCATTGCCGAGGTTGACAGCATCTTGGCAGCCGACCCGGCAGTACAGAACCGCGAGCAAATCCAGGGTTACAACTTCATCGCCGGTTCTGGTTCCGACCAGGCTACGTTTATCGTGAAGCTGAAGCCCTTCAGCGAGCGCCAGAAAGGACTGTGGTGGAAGATCTCTGGCCTGTGGCAGGGCGACGGCATCTACCGTTTCTTCCTCAACCCCTACGAGTCTAACGGTGTGCTGGCTCAAATCTATCTGAAGACGGCCCACATCAAGGATGCCCAGATTCTGGCTTTCGCACCGCCTATGATTCCTGGTTTCTCGGCCAACAGCGGTGTGTCTCTCGTCATGCAGGACCGCACCGGCGGTTCGCTGGATAAGTTCTTTGGCGTGGTCAAAGACTATCTGGCCGAGCTCAACAAGCGTCCTGAGTTCCAGATGGCACAGACCTCATACAATCCTAACTATCCTCAGTACATGGTGCATGTAGATGTGGCCAAGTGTAAGCAGAGCGGCATCTCGCCTGCCACCGTCCTCTCTACGTTGCAGGGTTACTATGGCGGACTCTACGCCTCTAACTTCAATGCCTATGGTAAGCTCTACCGTGTCATGGTGCAGGGCTCGCCCGAGACCCGCATGACGCCCGAGTCGCTCAACAGCGTCTATGTGCGCACCGCTGCAGGCATGGCACCCGTCAAGGAGTTCTGCCAGCTGGAGCGCGTCTATGGACCTTCAAACATCAACCGCTTCAACCTGTTCACGTCTATCAACGTGACTGCCACCGTGGCTGATGGCTATTCCACCGGTGAGGCCATCAAGGCCGCCCGGGAAGTGGCTGCGCAGGTGCTGCCCACGGGCTACACTTACGACTATCAGGGTCTGACGCGTGAAGAGGCCAAGGCTTCAAACACCACTGGCATCATCTTCCTGCTGTGTATCATCTTTATCTATCTGATTCTTTCGGCCCAGTACGAGTCTTATCTGCTGCCGCTGGCCGTTATCCTCTCCGTACCGTTCGGTCTGGCAGGCTGTTTCCTGTTCACCATGTTGTTCGGCCATGCCAACGATATCTACATGCAGATCTCGCTCATCATGCTGATTGGTCTGCTGGCCAAGAACGCCATCCTGATTGTACAGTTCGCCCTTGAGCGCCGCAGCACCGGTATGGCCATCACATGGTCGGCAGTGCTGGGTTCTGCAGCGCGTCTGCGTCCTATCCTGATGACCTCTCTGGCCATGATTATCGGTCTGCTGCCTCTGATGTTTGCCAGCGGTGTAGGCAAGAACGGTAACCAGACGCTGGGTGCAGCAGCCGTGGGCGGTATGCTTATCGGTACGCTCTGTCAGCTCTTCGTTGTGCCTACGCTGTTCGTCATCTTCCAGACGCTGCAAGAGAAGTTCAGACCGATGAAGTTCGAAGGCGACGACGAGAATCCTGACGTGGCCACCGAGCTGCAGCAGTATGCCAATCGCCCCGTTGATTATACGCTTGAAAAATAGCAGTTCCTGCCTCCATTCCCCAATCGGGGAGGGGAGGCAGATACCCAATAACCAGAAGATAAAAGATTATGATGAAAAGTAATTTTCTAACGAGAATATTAAAGTCCTTCCCTTCGGGAGGGGTTGGGGTAGGCCTCCTGTTCAGCCTGCTGCTCTCCAGCTGTGGCCTCTATAATAAATACGAGCGCCCTGAGAGCATCAACACATCCGGACTGGTTCGCGATATCGTGAGCGATGGCGACACACTCGTGGTCAACAGCGACGAGAATTTTGGCAACCTGCCCTGGCGACAGGTGTTCACCGACCCCCAGTTGCAAGGCCTCATCGAGACTGCTCTCGAGAATAATACCGACCTGCGCAATGCAGCCCTCAACGTGAAGATGATGGAGACGGCCCTCACCGTGTCTAAACTGGCCTTCCTGCCCTCGCTGGCCATTGCCCCTCAGGGCACCATCAGCAAGGTGCAGATGGATGGCGCTTCGGTGTCGAAGACCTACCAGTTGCCCGTCTCTGCTTCGTGGAACCTCGACCTCTTCGGCAACCTGCTCTCGCAGAAGCGCTCGGCACAGATGAAGCTGCTGGCCACGAAAGACTATCAGGTGGTGGTACAGACCAATATCATCTGTGGTGTGGCCAACCTCTACTACACGCTCATGATGCTCGACGAGCAGATGCGCATCGTCACCGACATGGAGCAGCTCACCAAAGAGACCTGGGACATGATGAAACTGCAAATGGAACTGGGCCGTGCCCGCTCTACCAGTGTACAGAGCGCCGAGGCCAGCTACTACAGCGTGCAGGCACAGAAGGCCACGCTGCGCCAGCAGATCCGACAGATGGAAAACTCTATGGCACTGCTGCTCAACGAGGCCGGCCATCAGATACCCCGTGGCTCGTTCTACAACCAGTCGCTGCCCTCTGAGTTTGCAACAGGTGTAGGCATTCAGCTGCTCTCTAACCGTGCCGATGTTCATGCTGCCGAGATGGCGCTGGCTCAGTGCTTCTACGACACCGAGACGGCTCGCTCGCGCTTCTATCCCAACATCACCATCACGGGTAATGCCATGTTCACCAACTCGCTGGGTACTGCCGTGGTCAATCCCGGCAAGTGGATCCTCTCGGCTGTAGGTTCGCTCACACAGCCAATCTTCGCCCACGGACAGATCGTGGCAGGACTGAAGGTGGCCAAGTATCAACAGGAACAGGCCCTCAACACCTTCCAGAACACCATCCTGAAGGCTGGCAACGAGGTGAGCAATGCCCTGGTGGCATACGCCACCTGCGATGAGCTGAGCCAGATAGACGACAAGCAGGTGAAGCTCTACGAGCAGAACGTGGAGGACACCCGTCAGCTCTACACCTCTAAGGGCAGTAGCTATCTCGAGGTCATCCAGGCACAGAGCGGACTGCTCAACGCCCGCATCTCGAAGGTAACCAACGACTTCAACAAGATGCAGGCTGTGGTCAACCTCTATCAGGCACTGGGAGGCGGCGCCAAATAAAATTAAAAAGTTGAAAGGTTGAAGAATTGAAGTCTTTACGATCTGCAACTTCGATCTTTCAATCTTTCAATTCTTCAATCTTTTAATTCTTTAATTCTTAGATTATGGCAAGTGAAATTAGTCCAAAAGCCGAGATCAGCCCAAAGGCGAAGATTGGCGACAACTGTAAGATATTCCCCTTCGTGTATATCGAGGACGACGTGGAGATTGGCGACAACTGTATCATCTTCCCCTTCGTCAGCATACTCAGCGGCACACGCATGGGGCGCAATAACAAGGTGCACCAGGGTGCCGTGATCGGTGCGCTGCCTCAGGACTTCAACTTCCGTGGCGAGAAGTCTGAGTGCATCATCGGCGACAACAATATCATTCGCGAGAACGTGGTCATCAACCGTGCCACGCATACTGGCGGACAGACCAAGATGGGCAACGACAACGTGTTGATGGAGGGTGCCCATATCTCGCACGACACCAAGGTGGGCAACCGCTGTGTCTTTGGCTATGGTACCAAGATTGCTGGCGACTGCTTCATCGAGGATGGCGTCATCTTCTCGTCGTCGGTCATCGAGAATACTAAAACACGCGTAGGCCAGGGCGCCATGATTCAGGCTGGCACCACCTTCTCTAAGGATGTGCCTCCCTACATCATCTGCACCAAGCGTGCTGAGTATGGCGGTGTCAACTTCACCATGGGTCGTTCCTATGGCGTTGACGAGAAGGTGCTCAAGCACATTGCCAACGCCTACCGTCTGGTGTTCCATGGTCAGACCTCGCTCTTCGATGCCATCCTGCAGATCGAACAGCAGGTGCCCGACAGTGCCGAGATTCGCCACATCATCGAATTCCTGAAGACCACCGAACTGGGAATCATCACGAAGTTGTAAGAAATAGTCTATCTCTCTCTCACAGAAGTGCCGCTATTCATCTCGAATGGCGGCACTTCTTTTTGTCACTATGTGGAATTGTGTATTCTTGTTTTTCCTTGTTTTTTTTTCTTTTTGATGGATCATTTCCATTTCATTTTCAATTAAAAGTTATATCTTTGCACAACGAAAACCAAAACAATAACCATTATGAGCAAGACCATACAATTTAGCGTACACCGCAACCCACTGAAAGATGCCGATGGAAAAGTCACCTTCCAGGTGAGACACGAGAACTTCTATACGGCACGAAGAAAAGACCTGATGCACCACCTGCAGGTGCACAACACCATGAACCCGGAAGTCATGGAACTGGCTCTGAACGTGCTGGCCACAGAGATTGTTGATTTTCTGACCGACAACAAGCGACTGCACCTGGAGGGCATCGGCACGTTCTCGCTGAAGGTGGGATTCAGAAAGCGTCCAGATGAGGACGGCAACCTGCAGAAATTGCAGTTCACCAACGCTGCCGACATCACTGGCAACGATGTGGCCATAGAGACCATCAACTTCGCACCCGATAAGGCGCTGCTCGATAAACTGAACAACAACGGTTATCATTTCATCAATAAGACCGGTCGCGGCAACGTGGGCCATTCTGCCTCCTACACCAAGGCACAGGTCGTCAACCAATTGAATGCCTATCTCGACGAACATTCATTCATCACTCGTTCGCAGATGAAGAGCCTCTTCGGCATGACGCAACACATGGCGTTGAAATGGCTTGACGAGCTCGTCGCCGGCCCAGAACCTATGCTTGTGTGCTCTAAGGTGGGTAATTCTTTGGTGTATAAGCGTAAGTAATGCAACCTAATACTTACGCTTTCGTAACTTACGACTTAAGTCAACAGATCTTTCGACTTAAGTCAACAGTTCTCACGACTTAAGTCAACAGATCTCACGACTTAAGTCGAAAGATCTCACGACTTAAGTCGAAAGATACCAAACTGCCACTTTTCAGTTGGTAAAGTGCTATCATTGCTTCATGATAGCGCCACTGTCAGATACCAATCACGTCGTCTTTGAAACTTAAAAAAACGTCGGTTTCATCGAAGATTTTGCTGAATGTTCGTTTTTTATGTTCAAAAATGTTCGTTTTCTGTGTTCGAAAATGTTCGGAAATGTTCGATAATGTTCGTTTTTTCATGGGGGAAGTTATTTTGCGGAATTAATGTGCAGCTATTGTTGTGACTAGCGAATAAAATGATATGGGTACGAAAAAACAAAAATATTGAGTACGAGAATGCAAAATATTGGTCAAAAGGGTTCTTTGACTTATTTTGACTTATAAATTCGTTTTAATTTTTTGACTTGCGTATTCTCTTTTTTTGCTATATTTGCACCGAAAAATTACCCATAGCATATAAACCTATAACTAAAAAAAATAAATGAACAAGAAACTGTTTTTGATTTGTTTTTGTTTGTTTGTCGTGTCTGAATGTTCTTGTCAAGAGGAAATTCTAAAACGAGGTCGTCAGTGGGGGTATCAATGCAACCAAACCCCTAATTATACATTTATAAGTAACTTGTCATCACATTGTAAGGAAAAAGTATGGGATTGCGCTCTTTCCGACATGGGAAAGTCTACTGGCATATGGTTAAGCAAAGATGGCCAATGTGAGGTTGGTGTTTTTATTAGGAAATGGGACGAAAGTGGATTGCCTCCTTCTAGAAAAGGAGTTTTTCATCAGTATGCCTGGAATCGTATTCGTAGTGGCCTGCATTGGGGAAGACTATTGGTACCATGTCCTAATTCAAGTCATGATGATATAATGATGCTGCTTACAGAATATCCAAAGAAGCTTGCCAAGAAATATTTTAATTCCGACAGAATGTATGTATATCCTATAAACATGAACGGGAAAAAATGTCGTGACAAATATTCAGTGTTAATGGCCGTATATTTGCATGTTGATTATCGCGTGGCATGCCCCCATTTACTTTTTGCAATGACTGATGAGAGCGCAGAGAATTTCGATAAGTATTTAGAGGAGTTCCAAAAGACAATTTGGGTAGATAGAAAGTGGAAAAAATAATTAATAATAGATAATTATGAAAAAGAAATATCTTTTGGTTTTGCTTACTTTTGTAACAGTAATAACATGCAATTCTCAGGAAGTCCTGACGCAACGTTGTGTTGATTGGAATATAATAATTACATCAAATCCTAGTTTTTCGATTATTAGGGAAATGGAACATCATTGCAACGATGAGATGGGGTGTCCCGTGTATGAATTGGGAATATTACCAGCTATATGGGTAAGCCGGGATGGAAAATGCGAGGTAAGTATTGATATTAAGGATAAGAATATTTGTTACGACGGCGATTTTGAAGTTTTTAAGAACGATATATTCTCACAATACATTTATAATAACATAAAGAAACACTTTCAGTGGGGTGATCCATACAGATTCCCAGAAAAGAAAGATTATAAGTATCTTAAGATGTTGCTCACAAAATATCCCAATAAATTGGCACGAAAGTATTTCAATGCAGATGAGTTGTATCTATATCCATTAGATATCAAAAGTGAATGTCGTGGAAAATTCAGCCATGCAATGGTCGTGATTCCACTGCAACGAGGCAATGGGGCTCCTCCCTTCATCCATTTTGTAATGACAGAGGATGCACGTAAAAATTTTAATGGTTATTTAAAAGCCTTCCAGAAAACCATTATGTATAAGACTAAACTATAAACATTATTATAAAAGAATAAGACAATGACAATGAGAAATGTTTTTTTGATTCTGTTCAGCCTTTTGCTGAATCTATTAAGTATTGGTGCACAAAACAAAAATCCACAGGGGCTTTATAAGTTGCAGCGCCTCGCTTACGAGGATGGACGCCCTGATATTGTCGCTGACATGTTGCAATATAAGTTTTTCTCGGATTTCGTACCAGTCACAATTCTTGTTATGAACAACTCACCTGAATTGTGCGCATACTGGATTAAGCAAGATGAACCACATCCATATTTGTTTACTGGAGATGTACCTGTTGGCAATGATGGGCGTGGCACACGTATATTCAATTGCGATGATAATCATGTGGCAGTGAAATGGTTTAACACCATAAGACCTGGTGATGAAGAAAGATTTCCAATGAATCAGTTTATCACAGAATATTACGACCGATATAACATTGAATCCGAGATTGAGACCGCAATAACAATGTTACAAATGAAAAACGTTGCTACTTCTCAGCGCCTTGGCGGATGTTGGAAGCTGAAGGGAATCTATAACGATGCGACAGAAGAGCTTAACACAAACAACATGCAAGGCGATGTTTATAAAATATACGGAGAGAAAAAGTTAACCACTCTCGTTTGTCATGGTAATCGCATTATGGGGTCTAATATTTTTATCTGTCCCGTTGAATACAAGTCTGAATCGGTCGTTAAGGAAACCACCAATCCCGAGGGAGTCATAACGTGGATAGATGAGAATACATTTACATTTAAGACAGTTGCCGGCAATGGAAAAGTAATTGAAGAGTTATGGGAACGCAGTAAACTTCCGGAATCGTTCCAAAGACTATTTGCTCCAAAACTGCCTACTGCACCGATGTGATAATCTGAAACAAACACTCTTTAGTAAACGCCATTAATTTGTGAATAGACATAATAACTTCTTTTTAAAGACATACAAACAAACGAACATACCTGATTTTACAAACAGACTTGTTTTGAACATTTTAATTGGATATACAATGAAAAAATTTCTTTTTGCATTGTTGCTTGCATTGCCATTAACAGTGAGCGCAGATAATGAAAAGGTAATAGCCCAAACAAAGGGTAGCATTACTTTTGTGGTCGATGAGAATCTGGAGGCTATTCCGGATTTTGATCCGTATGATACCGGTGAAATGTCTGCCAGCTTCTTGCTTGGTAATAAAAATATAAAACTAGAGGACCGACATATCATTGCCACCAGCTTTGCTGATGCCCAATGCATGAGAAATGCTTTCGAGGATGCCTTCTATTGTAGTGTTGTTGATGCATACGCTAAACACAAGTCGCTGACGTTTTCACCCGACATGATGTGGCTGCTCATCAGCCAAGGCTTCGCTCGCTATGTGAACGCTCATCCAGAGGAGTTGCGCTATCAGCTGGTTAATCATAAAAAAAAGGTGACACTGGTGGTGAGAACTTCTGAGGACCTGCTCACAGGCCATCCCGACTGGCCAGAGCTTATAGATAACTTTGCAACGCTGATTGACCAATGTACCAAGGGTGACATTGCAAAGACCATTACGGCCGACTTTTCAACAACAGGTTCTGCAGAGCGGGTGGCTTCGCAGATTACACTGATGGAGAGTGTGAAGTCTTACTTCAACTATCTGATTATCTACTTTAGTTGTGGCATTCCGACAATTACACTGAAAGGAACGCCCGATGACTGGCGTCAGGTGATGGAAAAGAGCAAAAGATTAGAAAAGTACGGCCTTGGCGAGTGGACCAAGAGTCTGGAGCCCATACTCGCAGAGTTCGTTTGTGCAGCGGAAGGACGACCTAACCAGAGCTTTTGGCAGGACATCCTGAAGAAGAATAGGTTGAAAGAACTACAGAGTGGTGGTGGTTGTATTCCTGGAGAACCAACACATTTTGATGGTTGGATACTCAAATTCTTTCCCGATGAGAACGGAAAGACGCTCGATGTGATTGATTATGGAGAAAGAATGCCTGCAGAACAGGTGAGCGTGGGCTTCAAATACCAAGTTGTTGATCCATTTAATAAATCTGTAGTGAGTGAGACTCCCATGGAATTATGGGCAGGATTCGTTGGTGTAGATGTAGATACGCTCACCAATACCTATACACCAAAAATTGGCTGGCTCGTGCGCAAGTCTCCTAGCGATGAGGATCAGATTAAAGAACTACGAAAGCAGGATGATGCATATGCTATTAATCTCACTGTTGATGAGGTTCCCGAGATACTTTCTCGCATGGAACACATTAAGAGATTAGGCCTTTCTTTCAAAGGTGATGTAAAGCTGCCAGACTGGTTCTTTAAATTGAAGATTGACAGATTGACTATCGATGGAAAAATGACCGATAAGCAGAGAGCTCTTATCAAGAAGCACTTCCCACAAGTGGCATTCGAAGCTGTCTATTAGTTTCGAAGTGACAGACTGTATATAGTCATATAGCCACAACTGTTTGCATGCTGATGGTGTGTAAATAAGCCATTACTGAATAGCAAGTAAAATGTATAAATTATGAAGAAGTTATTCTTGTTTTTCCTGTTGTCGTTGGGCACCATGCAAGGCCGCGCCCAATTGTTAGTCGATGCGGATTATAACACGACATCGGGCAAGATAGATGTTACCTTTAAAAATATGTCAGACAGCCTGACATTTATTTTCTGTGGTGAACGTATGCCCGTCCCCGATGCAGAGATGAGCTATATAGAACTGGAAAATGGCGAGACCTTATATCCAGAGATTTGCAGGTGTAGTTTATTACCAGGCGATCTGTTTTTCCTGCACCCCGGCGAGCAATGGAAACTTGGATATCCGGTATTAACGGATAGTTTTGTTCGGGCTTTCCTGCTGGAAATTAGCTACTGGAGGGCGAACATGCCCAAAGAAGAATGGGGAAAGCCTGTTGACTACAAAATGAAGAACTGGCGAAAATACACGCTACCCAGAAAAAGCCAGGTGAACCTTTTACGTATCATTAAATGAATAGCAGACCATGAAAAGAATTTATTCATATATCATATTGGGACTATTGACACTCCATGTGTGCCCATGTTCCGCACAGTTGTTAGCAACGTCCAATTATGATGAGGACGCAGGAACCCTTATTGTCACATTACGGAATGTATCTGATAGCCTGTCGTTTCAGTTCTTGGATGGCGAGGGCCCAAAGCCTGGCACGTTTGTAACTGTAAAGCCGATTAAGAAGGCTGATTACAATCATCAAATATACTATCTTCACGAGGACCTATTCTCTGGTTCTTCGGTGTTCTTGCATCCAGGGATGTCGGTCAGTCGTGTGCTGGTATTGCCAAAGAAGATGCCCACATCCTTCCATGTGCAGGTGAATGTGGACTTTGCGCGGTATGCCATTCCAAGGGACAGACGGTCTTCTATTGATGTGTTCTCGCAACATGACATATTTAAAGATTGTCGGTTGCCGGGACGCACCAGGATGGAATTCAATGAAGATCTCTATGTTGAGGAGCCTAAGGGTGGCAGATGATAGGTCACATGCATTTTCTATCTTTAAAATAGATGAATTATGAAAAAAAAATATTGCTTTTTTGTTTTGTCTCTGATGCTTTCTTTAGTAACCAGTGCTCAAGAGGTGACGATGGACTTTTTGAAGTCGAGTACATGGACATGGAAACGAATTTCCTATCAAGTCGCTTTCACGGAGGATAGTATGTATATGGGCACTAAATTGGTTAGTTTCGGTGTCTCGCCAGAAGCTTACTATCTTTCATCGGAACCACACAGTAGGTTCCGTGATGAGTTGGTTGGAAAGAATAAGAAAGGAAGCTATGTCGTGGTGAAATCGAATGAATCAACACCAAGTCAAACCTACAGTTTTAAAATTACATCCGCTTCTGAGAAAGGACTTACTTTATATTGTAAAGAAGTTCCGGAGTATGCTGAAATGATTCTCACAAAAAACGATTGTGAGAAATACGACACGCTGCAACTTTCTTGTGCCTATAAAGAACTGGCTTACAAGCATGGCAAACAGTACCAGCAGGCCTTTTTTGATGCGTTTCCTTCAACATGGTATGATTTTGAGCGCACGTTCAATGGTGCTTTCTTCAAAAACGATATAAAGGCTATCTACAAGCAGGACTTCTCGCACGACTTTGAGAAGTATCTCAATGCGTTTAGCAATCTAAAGGACATTGATACCAAGGAGTACTATCGTAAACTCATTGACGTCACCATTGGAATGCCGATACAAAACACACCGGCATCGGACATGTGGCAGAAAATAGTGGCAGCAAAGGTGGCTCGTAACAAGAATCTGGTTTCGTTGTTGCTGAAAGAAAAGACAGAACTCCAACAGGCTCGTTTCTGGCAGTTCGTACAGAAAGATAATGAACATTTAAAGAAAGGTAGTGTAGTCAGCAAAAAGCATAGTTGCATCAAAGAAGTCTGGAGGTATGGCATGTCCATTGATAAGGAATGTATCTATTTCACCGATTCTCTTTGCTATATCATCAAAAATTGCGTACCTCGTAAGACACCGGAAATCATTATCATTGCTCCTTACCAGATGTCGGATAGTGGAAACAAAGTTGATGGTGCCATTGTGTTTTCTCATGTTCAGGTTGGAGAACATACGAAACTTCAGATGCACCTCCCTGGAGCCGATGGCAAATTTCCTACTTACTTCAAGAAGGAACCTTCACTTGTTACTGACACCCTTCTCATGGCAGCAACATATCGTTGCATATTCAGACAGAGTCAAGCACTGGAGATACATGAGCGCCCATTCTTCGATACGTTCCCATCGACTTGGAGTCAATTCTATGCCGTGATGATATCAGATGAGTATGGCAATAACGGTTTTCGTAGCAATGCCGATAGATACATTTATACTTTCAAGCATTTGAGTTGTATTCCTGTACGCGAGAAGCTCCGCAAGATGGTAGGTATCTCTATTGGTGCGATGGCGCAAGATTCTGTCTCGGAACTGTGGCGTACGGTAGTAATTAATCTCAGCAATAAATACAAGGATGAACTGAACAGTGTGCTTCAGGAATTCGAGCCTTGGCAACAAACATCATTCCGACAATTCGTGGAGAATAAGGAGTAATAGAACATAATCAAATACTCAAAGATTAATCGTTGTAGCTATGAAAAAGTTCTTCTTGTTTTTCCTATTAGCGTTGGGCATGATGCACGGCCGCGCCCAATTGTTAGCCGATGCGGATTATAACCCGGCATCAGGCAATATAGACGTCACCGTTAGAAATATGTCGGACAGCCTTACTTATATTTTCTTCCAGTTTACAGCCAGTTACCCAGAGATAAGATATGTAGAAATGGAAGATGGCAGCCTCTTACATTCCTTTGACTGCCATAATACATTATTTCCTGGCGACATCTACTTTCTGCACCCTGGTGAGCAATTTGTGCGTGAAGATTTGCTGCCGAGGGACAGCCGTGTTCGGGCTTTCCTGCTGGAAATTCCCTATAAGAAGGCCAACATGCCCAAGGAAGAATGGGGAAAGCCTGTTGACTATAAAATTATGAACTGGCGAAAATATACGCTGCCCGGATGGAATCAGGTGGACCTTTTACGTATCATTAAATGAATAGCAGATTATGAAAAAGAAAACGATTATTATCACATTGTGTTTAATTGTGGCTGTAGTCACTGGCGCCGCCTGTATGCTGTACGTCCATTCAGTTGTTAAGTCCGATGAAGAGGTGGTGACACTCTTGTCCAAGCTAAAGGCCGACGAGATGTTTCCTCTGTATGCCATTCATTCAGAATGTGACAGTGTGTTTGTTGTTAAGCCTTATCCCATAAAACATGAATTTTGTGAATAGGCTATATAGCTTAATAACTTATAATTAACCAAAACAACGTTATTTTGTGAAACCGCATCAAGAACGATATACTGAGCTATCTAGTGTTCAGATATTATAATTATACTTTTATGAATAAAAAGAGTTTGTTTATTATTTGTCTTTTAGCCTTTTTGTGCATACCTTTATCTGGCTTTGCTCTGGAATTGACGCAGTCAATTCCAGAGTCTAAGGCTGTGAAGAAAGGGGTGCTGAAGAATGGCATGACGTATTATATCTGTAAGACGGCAAAGAACGAAAAGGCCAGCTTCTACATCATACAACCGACGGGATCGTTGGCGGAGCGGGAAGGCGAATACGGTCTTGCCCATTTCGTGGAACATCTTGTGTTTTGCAGCACAAAGCACTATAAGAATAACGAAATCGTAAATCGGATTCAAAGAATGGGTCTGCAATTTGGACCAGACCTAAATGCCGCGACTGGTTTCGAGATGACATTCTTTAGCTTCAAGAATATTCCTTCAGGAAACGATCGGATGACAACAGACTGTCTGCTGATGTTACGTGACATGATGTATGATGCGGAGCTCAACGATAGTGACATAGAGAAAGAACGGAATGTCATCATTGAAGAAGGGCTGCTGCGTCGGGAAAGCAATGAGGAACTTGCAGGCACTCCGTTCTCCCGACCTATCATAGGCGACACCAGTACGATTCTTCATTGTTCGCCACAGACCATACGTGATTTCTATCATCGCTGGTATCAGCCACAGATGCAGGCTGTTGTGGTAGTGGGGCCTTTCGACGTGGAACGGATGTATGAAAAGATACGGGCTATCTTTGAACCAGTTCCGGCTGGGACAAGTGTGGTTCCTGCACGAGCCGTGATTCCACCCTACAGTGAGCCAAGAGTATTCGTCGAGCGTCTGGATAAAACAGATGAAACGATACATATAGAATTGGCTATTCGCCAGAATATGCTGGCAGATAGGCTTAAGACGATAGAAAGTGTTCTGCCACAAAATGCTGTTTTAAGCCTAATCAGCCCAATCATTGAAACCTTCAAGAGGTTGTATGGTAAAGATATCAGTTGCTTTACCTCTTATAGGAAAGATATAGATAATGTGCCTATTCTGCATTTTGATATCAGGTCAGATAAATATGGTCCCAAAGAGCTGCTGTCAAAATCAATAAAAACGATTAGAAGTATTGCCGATTATGGATTCCCCGAGGAAATAGCCGATGAATATCGTGCGGAGATGACGGACACATTGGAGATGACGGGCTCACAGGTATGGGAGTCTAATGATTCCGTGGTTGTATATCCTTCCAGTATATTTAAATATTGCTTATCAAACTTTCTCTATGGAACGCCAATCGTGGACAATGATGTGAATGTAAAAATGAGCCAGTACATAAAGGGGAACTGTGGTTTTGATGGATTCGCCAAGCAGTTCAGACAGTTGTTCCATGCTTCCGCACCGAGCTTTCAACTCTCTGTCTCGAAAAGATGCGAGATTACCAAGGACGAGCTTCAGGAAGTAATTGACAACGCCAATCAATCGGAAATAGAGCCGATACGTTTGCCTTCAAAGAAAGAAAGCACAGAGAAAGTCAAGGAATCTCTGACACTTAACGTAGAACCCACACCAGGAAGAATCGTGAAAGAGAAAAAGTTGAAAGATAGTGATGTATGGAAACTTACTCTTTCAAATGGCGTCACGGTGTTGATGCATGAGGTTGATAGTTGTGGCGAGTACATTAGTTTGCATACTCATCGTGAATTGAATATGAATATGTTAGACTCTTTGCAATATGCGGGCTTCTCTTGCATGAATAACTGCTCAGGTTTGAGAGGAGGTCTATTTTTATCTGGATATTATGATGAGTTGAGTAGGGATAATATTAGTCATTCTGAAGTTGAAGAACGATTCAAAGAAATCTACCACGAATTAACAAATTACGAGATTAATGGGGAGGATTCTATTCAGCTTGCTAAGGAATGGAGAGAAAATTATAACACTAAACATAACAAAGCTCTCCAACAACTTAGAAAGGTAATCTTTGCGCCTACAATAGCACCCAAAAAGTATGTACGCGATAGTACGATGACAGCAGACGATTTCAAGAATGTATGTGAAAGCTGGAAAGAATATAAATCGGACTACAGTGGCATGATCGTAGCGATAGACAATGTGGGAAACAAGGACTCAATCATGCCGCTTGTTCTGAAATACATCGGTGGCTTGCCTTCAAAGAACGAGCCGACGAAACTGTGCAAAAGGAATTTTTATGTTAATAAGGATTCCATATTGGTAGAGCCTTCTGTTGACCCCGAAAGTGATTGTTACTCCATGATTCTGTTCCAAGAACATGGCTTGGAATTCACGGCAGAGAACTATATGCTGCATAAGGCACTCGAAGCGGCATTCAGTACTGTAGTAACCAATAGGATACGCCTGGAGAATGGTGATGTCTATTCACCATATGTACGTGCAAACATTGAGTTTCTTCCTGTAACAATGCAGACGTATTGTATCTTTTTCTCGTGTGCTCATGGAAAGAGCAATAAAATAGAGAATGATATGAAACAGCTCTTGCAGGAAATGGCTTATGGTAATGCCATCACCCAACAGATGATCGATGATTACATTAGGTCGGTCTATGTCAGCGGTGGAATATATCCGCAGGGTGGTGCTGCTTCTCTGGAGTTGGAGAAGATAATAAATAAAGGTGTAGTCGTTGACACACGGACCATGAAGCTGGAGAAGGTCATCACACCGAAACGGGTCAGAAAGTATCTTCGTTCGTTGTTGAAGCATGGCCATCGCTATGAATACAAAAATGTATAATGAATGCAGTCAATTAAACAATAATCAATTACAGCAATGATAATTATGAAAAAACTATTATTTGTAGCGATGCTGCTTCTTTCAACAGTGGCTAATGCTCAGAAGATTTGTGGCGTGTATGTCAATCAGGTGGAAGATATGTATGAAGACCAGTATCTGGTAATAGAACAAGATGAGAAAGGAAAACTGTCTGGCTACTATTATGGTACCACTGATGATTTCGATGAAGTGCGTGAAGGTTATAGACCAGGTTTCTTCGTGGCAGAATTAAAAGATATAAAGTCAGATGCGAAGTCGCTGGATTTCTCAGTAGAAGTTCAAACGGAAGACCTCTTTTCTTTACCAGTTCCGCTTAATGTACGATCTTCCAGAGTGGCAAGTAAATTTTTGATGCCATGGACGGTTTATCTAAGTGGGGTAAAGAAGCGTATTTCGTTTCATTGCTTATTTAACAACGGCAGCTTGATTTATCAAGCAGGAGATAAATATTCATCAAAAACGTTTGTGAAGGTAACAGATGTCCGCATCTTGAACGTTGTGTCTGAAGGTAAGGTGATTAACTGGAACAACAATTAAATAATTCATTATCTTGTAGCTATGAAACGAAAGTTAACACGCGCAACGCTCAAACTTTTTGTTTAGAGAAGATACAAAAGAAATGGCGAGTCTCCGCAGGGAAGACTCGCCATTAGTGGTTTATGAAAAGCTAAATTGAATTAGCCCAGGTGGATGGCCTCAGAAGGACAAACACTAGCGCAAGTACCGCACTCGGTGCAAGCATCAGCATCGATTGAATACTTCTCGCCCTCAGAGATTGCCTCTACGGGGCACTCACCCTGACATGTACCGCATGCGATACAGTCGTCACCAATTACATATGCCATAATCTTTCTAAATTTTGATTAGTTAATACTCAAATATTGTGATGCAAAGATACATAGTTTTTCCGAATAATACCAAACTTTTGGTATCTTTTTTCTCCAATTTATACGGTGTCGAAATTGTGATTTGCAAGCGGGATATATAATAATAGCGCGCATTCTGCGTTATAAATAAACAATGAAACGACTATTCTTGATACTCATCATACTGGCCGTGGCCGTGGCCAATGGCGCCGCCCAGAAGCGCAAAGTGCAGAACAGACCCTATGTGGATCTGCGACCCATGCACTTTGGCATCAGCATAGGCATGAACATGCAGGATGTGAAGATGAAGAACGTGGGGCCGCAACTGGTGTCGCTGCCCGACGTGGGCGACACGGAGCGCACGGTGTATTGTGATGCCGACACGTGGAATCCGGGCTTCAGCGTGGGTGTGGTGGGCGATCTCAGACTGAACCAGTACCTCTCGTTGCGCGTCACGCCTTCGATGCACTTCGGTTCGAAGCGCCTGGTGTTTCGCGACATGGACAACCTGAGCGAGAACGGGACTCCGCGCGAGACGACACAGGATATGAAGAATACCTATGTGTCGGTGCCCGTGGATGTGAAGTTTGCTGCCGAGCGCTTCAATAACTACCGCCCTTACATGCTGGCTGGCGTGAGCCCCATGCTGAACCTCTCGGGCAAGGATCAGGACTATAGTCATCTGAAGCCATTCGACGTGATGGTAGAGGTGGGCATGGGCTGCGACCTCTATCTGCCTTTCTTCAAACTGATACCCGAGATTAAGTTCTGCTACGGCCTGACCAACGCCTATGACAGTAGCCATGCCAGCGAGCTACGCGACGTCAACCAGCGTGTGTTTACCAATGCCGTGCAGTCGGCCCGCAGCAGTATGTTTGTGTTTACACTCTATTTCGAGTAGCCGCATTCTCGGCTCTCTCTTGCCATTTGTGCCAGAAAAACATCATTTTGGCACAAACGGAAAGCCCTTTTTAAAATATAATGGCTATCTTTGCACCGCGTTTCTGCCGCTGTGGTAGCGACAGGGCGTGATTGAGACATTACCATCAACTAAAAATAGTAATAATGATTATGAGACGAAAACTTTTAATGCTTGTTGCAAGTACCTGTATGGCATTTGCTGCACAGGCCAAAGGCAACTATGCCGACTACGTGAGTACGCTGGTGGGAACAGACTCGAACTTCGAGCTCTCTACCGGCAACACCTATCCAGCCACGGCCATGCCTTGGGGCATGAACTTCTGGACGCCACAGACAGGAAATATGGGCGACGGATGGGTGTACAGCTATAATGCCAATCGCATACGCGGCTTCAAACAGACCCATCAGCCCAGTCCATGGATGAACGACTACGGACAGTTTGCGCTGATGCCTACCACCGGCACACCCGTGTTTGCCGAGGGCGACCGCGCCAGCTTCTTCAACCATAAGGCAGAGACAGCCCTGCCTTACTACTATCAGGTATATCTGGCCGACTATGACATCAACACAGAGCTGGTGCCAACAGAACGTGCTGCCATGTTTCGCTTCACATTCCCCGAAAACGAACAGTCGTGCGTGGTCATCGATGCGCTAGACCGTGGCTCGTCAGTGACCATCATCCCTGGTGAGCGTAAGATTGTGGGCTACTCGACCAAGAACAGCGGGGGCGTTCCTGGCAACTTCAAAAACTATTTCGTGATTGTCTTCGACAAGCCGTTCACCTATACCGCAGCCGTTCCTAATGGCGACATCCGCAAGGGCGAGCTGGAGGCCAGCGGCAACCATGCCGGTGCCATCATCGGCTTTGCCACGAAGAAAGGCGAGCAGGTGCACGCACGAGTAGCTTCATCGTTTATCAGCACCGAACAGGCCGAGCTGAACCTGAAAGAGCTGGGCAAGCTGTCGTTCGACCAGCTGAAACAGAAAGGACGCGAGCGCTGGAACGAGGTGCTGGGACGCATCGAAGTAGAGAGCAGCGATGTGAACGAGTTGCGCACATTCTATAGCTGCCTGTATCGCAGCACCCTGTTCCCACGTATGTTCTACGAGAAGAATGTCAAGGGACAGATTGTGCACTACAGCCCCCACACGGGCGAGGTGCTGCCAGGCTACCTGTTTACCGACACAGGCTTCTGGGACTCGTTCCGCGGACTGATGCCACTGGTCAACCTGGTCTATCCCGAGATGAGCGAACAGATGGAAGAGGGCTTTTATAATGCCTATAAGGAGAGTGGTTTCTATCCTGAGTGGGCTACACCCGGACACCGTGGCTGCATGGTGGGCAATAACTCTGCCTCGGTGGTGGCCGACGCCTTCGTGAAGGGCAACATCAAGAAGGATGCCCTCGAGATGTACAAGGGACTGCTGAAGGGTGCCAATGCTGTTCACCCCAAGGTATCATCATCGGGCCGACTGGCTTTCAAGGAATACAACGAGCTGGGCTATGTGCCTTCTGACGTAGTGGGCCAGAGCGCCTCACGCACATTGGAGTATGCCTACGACGACTGGTGCATCTACCAGATGGGTAAGCGCCTGAGACGCCCTGCCAGCGAGACCGACATCTACAAGCAGCGCTGCCTGAACTACAAGAATATCTATCATCCCAAATACGGCATGATGAGCGGACGCGACTCGAAGGGCAACTTCCCCGACGACTTCAAGGCTGATGAGTGGTGGGGCCCCTTCACCGAGGGTAACAGCTGGCACTGGACGTGGTGTGTGTTCCACGACATCCGCGGACTCATCTCGCTGATGGGTGGCGACCAGGCCTTCATCAACAAGCTGGACGCTGTATTCACCACACCTCCCACCTTTGGCGGCGCGGTGGACACACGCAAGCAGCTAATTCACGAGATGCGCGAAATGCAGGTGGTCAACATGGGACAGTATGCCCACGGCAACCAGCCCATCCAGCACATGATCTACCTCTACAATTATGCCGGCGAGCCTTGGAAGACGCAGTACTGGGTACGCGAAGCTATGCGCCGTCTCTACTTCGCCACGCCCGACGGCTATTGCGGCGACGAGGACAACGGACAGACCTCGGCATGGTATATCATGTCGGCACTGGGCTTCTACTCCGTTTGCCCCGCCACCGACCAGTACGTGCTGGGCGCTCCTCTCTTCAAGAAAGCAAAGGTGAACTTAGCCAACGGCAAGACCATTGACCTGTCGGCACCAGCCAACAGCGACGAGAACCGCTACGTGCAGTCGCTCACGGTGAATGGAAAGACGTACGACAAGAACTACTTCACCCATGAACAGTTGATGCGCGGTGTGAAGCTGAACTACCAGATGGGTAGCAAGCCAAACAAGCGTCGTGGCACGAAGCCATCGGCCTATCCCTATTCGTTTTCAGATAACAATGAGTAATCCCAAAGGCTCCGCCCTTTGACCCACAACAAAACCAATGCCGGTTTGAACCATCACATAGTTCAAACCGGCATTCTTTACCTCTCACCTCTCGCCTCTCAGTTCTCACCTTCAAAGTTTGTCTTCTTGTCCGGACTTTATGCCACGTAGGTCGCACTTGAATTCTTTTCGAAATTCCTGCTTGGCCTTTTCCATGGTTGGATTTGATTTGTTTGAAGGAAATGATTGTGCCACGATTCGAGCGCGGATGTCATCGTTTGATGGATGCCTGAAGATGGGGTTCTTTAGCGTCTGACGTAGCTGGTCTATGGCATGCTTTGTATCTACTCCTTTCAATTCGATGAAGGCCTCTGTCCAACGTTCTGGGTTTACGTCTTTGCCAGCGCGTTTTACCAGCACCAGTTTGTCGCACCTTTGGCCTTCTTTCATGATGTAGCCATCCACAGCATATACCACAGACTCCTCTTTGCCAGTGGTCGTCAGAAGATAGCGCTTGCCATTCTCACTTACGCTAATCTTTGCTCGAGTTTGCAAGGCTTGTTCAGGTACAAATGATTCAGTGGTCAGACGGTCGTGGGTTGATTCGTATGTTGTCTTCTTGTCTTTCATTTCTAAGCAAAAAGAATCTTATTCAACATGCTGATGCTTTCATCTACCCAGTCGGAAACGCCATCCAGATCGTTGCCGCTAAGCATAGGAATATCGTTATCCATGATGTTCTGGAAAGTACCTTTCTCATCGATAAAGTATCCAGAGATGTTCTTCGAGGGGATAATGTATTCCTTGCTGATAATATCCTGCTTCAGCTTTTTCTCCTCTATTATGGCAGCTGCCAGTAAGACATTCACCACTGACATTACATACGGACTGTGGGTAGTTACGACGATCATGCTTTGTTCAGAACCGTTCTCCAACGCCTTCTTCAGCGAACGAACAAGGCTCATGACTACAAGCTTCTGTGATTCGGGATATAGATTCTGCTCGGGCTCTTCAATAAACAACTGAGCAGACTGATATTCGAGCCTTCTGTGTGAGTGACCGTTATCAGTATTGCTTATCTCATTACGTTCACGCATAGACAGTGAAGCATTCTTTCCGACACGTTCTGTGATGTAGTTGACCATCACATCCAGGGGCATCACACTCTGCATACCACTAGAGGCATAGAAGGCTGGCGTCTCTGTACCGTCCTCACGTAAGAGAACATCGGCACCTGACTTGTTGACATAGCTAAAGCCACCGGTTGCGGACAATCGGAATGGGTGCTCACTGGTATAAGGACTCTTTGCCTCATCCCACTCATAAATGAAATTAAACAAGACGTCCCTTTCTGTGGCCTTATAGGTCTGGTCCACATTCTGGATAGCTGAAATAAGATTTCTCTCGGCAGGGATGTAGCTCAACTTTGTGTTAAACCTATTCTCTGCAAATGATTTCTTTCGCACAATCTTTACGTTGCCATTCTCGCCTTTGTACTCTATAGTCAGGTTGTCGCCATCATACAGCAACTCAGTCTCTTGGGTAAAGTACTCGTCGTTTAAGCGATGGAATTGCTTCAATTCTTTAATAAACCGATTGTCGTGAGTGAACAGGTCTATCATGTCGTCGGTAGAGACCATGATCTTCTTCTCTAGCCAGCGGCAAAAACAAAGCACCTTCATGAAAGTACTCTTACCGGCACTCTGACGGCCTATAAGAACAATCAGGGGTGTCAGCTCAATTTTTGTCGAGTCCACTATCGGACCAAAAGATTTAATATGCAACGACGTCATACGATAGTATCGCTTGATGTGAGATCTTTGAGAATTAGAAATATGTTTTGCAAAAATACTAATTTTATTTAGATATGAAAGAAAAATATCGTGACATTCTCTTTATTTTATGCATTTTTAGCGGAAATGGTGGCTTCGGTTTTCAAAAAGAAGTATATCGTGGGAACAGAGGTATAGAGCAATAAAGTTGCGACTTACTCAGCACTTGGAAGAAAAACTCTCATCTTGCGGCAAAGCCGCACCCCTCTCACTTCTCCTTCTCTCCCGATAGCTCTTTGGTGTCTCATCGAAATGTTTGCGAAACTCCTTGTAGAAGGTGGACTGCGTATCATAGCCCGTTTTGTACATCACCTCAGAGATGGTCATGTGTGTGGAGGTGAGCAGGCGTGCCGCGGTCTTGACACGATAGTCCTTGATAAACTCCTTGACAGGAGGCAACTGGGCTGTCTCAAACTTACGGTAAAGGTTGCGACGACTAATCTTCAGGATGTTGGCCAGCATCTCGGCATCCAGGTGCGAGTTGCCAATGTGCTTATCGACGGCTTTGGTGACTTCTTCGAGGAAGTCGTGTTGCTCTTTTTCGATGAGTGATTCCGTAAAACTGCCGTTGACCATTTGCGACTTTTCGCTGTTGATGATCATCTGCTGCAGTTGTGCTGCTTCCACCTCTTGCTTGCGACGCTGCTGTTGCCACCAGCGATGCAGCAGATAGCCGACGACAGCTGCACAACACAAATAGAGGGCGTAGGCCCACCACGTGCGGTACCAGGGTGGGGTGATGATGATATGAAGCAGAGCTTCGCCACTTTCCTTGCCGGTGCTGATGTTGCGTGTCTTCACATACAGCGTGTAGTGGCCCGGTTGCATATTGCTAAAGGTAAACTGGTTGCTATGGCCGTTGGCTGTCCACTCGTCGCTGGCAGACAGACGGTAATAGTAGTCTAGCATGGAACCGCCCAGATAGTCGTAGGTGGCTACGCCAATGGTGAAGAAGTTCTGCTGATGGTTCAGACGTAGGGTGCTGACCGCTGCTTCTGGATCCATAAAGTCGTTGATATCCTGTTGTATGCCTTGAATGCTCAGGCGGTTGAAGTCTATCTGCAACTTGTTGGCGCAGGGCGTTGCATGGGCATTGTAGCTAATGGCCGCAAGACCATTGATAGAGCCGAAGAGCAGCGTGTTGCCTGCATGGTAGGCTGCGCCGTCGCAATATTCCTTGAACCCTGGGATGGTGTTGCTGTCAACGACCTTGATAACGTCGCCTTGCAGACTAAGGGCAGCCAGACCAGCACTTGTTGAGGCCCACACCTCGCCATGACTGCTCAATGTGAAGGCATGGATGGTGTTGGAGGGGAGACCATGGCTGGTGTCTATATGTTTGACGGTGCCTTTCTGGTCTAGGATGATAATGCCGGCACTGGTGCCTATCCACAGTTTGTTGGCTATGTTTCTCAGCGCAAAGACATCATTGATATTGGGTGTCTTCTCGGTATCGCCGAAAGGTACATGTGTCAGGATGTCGCCCTTCAGTTTGTAGAGTCCCTTTCCGCGATTGCCGAAAAGCAGATAGCCTTGTGGTCCTTCAGCCATGCAGAAGAAATAGTTGGACGACATACTGCCGCCGTCAAGACGGTAGGACTTCACATCGCTGAGTTCCGGTTGCCCGTTCTTCTCGTCGATGTGTGCACTCACGATGCCGTTGCCCAGCGCTGCCAGCCATAGCCTGCCGTCGCGCTCGGCCATGGCCATCACGTTGGCGGCATAGCCCGGCAGCGACATTCTGATAAAACGCTGGCTCTTTCTGTCGTAGCAACTCACGCCACGGTCGTGACCTATCCAGATGTGCTGTCCGTCTTTGCTGTCCAGTATGCTGAAGATGTTGCGACTCTCCAAGCCCGGCGTAGCGTCGTTGAAGTGGGTGCCCTGTGGCAGCGACTGACTGTTGGCGGTGCTGAAGTTCGGAACACGGAGCAGACCATCGCCCTTAGAACCAACCCACAGCGTGTTGTCGGCATCGAGCAGCAGGGCGCGGATGGCCTGTTGCTGCTTGGTGAAGATGCTTTTGCCCGTGTAGGTGCAATAGGTGTAGGCCTCATTGCTCAGCATCATGGCGCCTTCGCCATCGGTGCCTATCCAGACGATGTCGTTATAGCGGTCTTTGGTCAGGCAGAACACGCCTGTGTTGATGTTCAGGTCGGTGATCTTCGGTGTGTCGTTAGGACCTTTCGGCAGCACAACGCTGATCATGCCGCCCGTGCCAAAGGCCATCAGCAGTTCGCCGTTGAACTCCACAATGTCGTTGATGCTGCCTCGCGTGGCCAGTTCGTGGCTCAGCGAGAACAGTTTCTGAAAGCGTCGGGTGGCATAGGTATAGGTCAGCAGCATGCCCTGATCGTCGATGATATACTCTCTGTCGCCAACCTCTACGGCAGTACGGATGTTGGCAGCCCGCTGATGGTATCGCCCTATCTGATACGTGCCGTCGGCATGGCGCAGCAGTTCGTAGGTCATGATACGGTTGTTTTGGAACACCAGTACCTGGTGGTCTGTCACCACATAGTCGCATGGCCAGGGTACATTGTCGCCCAATCCTAAAGAAAGAGAGTGGAAGTTGCCGTCGGATCCCATGTAGCAAAGACGTCCGTTGTCAAGAATGAAGCCGTCGCCCTTGGGGTTGCGCTTCATCTTTCTCAGTCCGGCAAACTGAGAGAAGAATTTATTCTCCTTCTTGTATCGTGTGAACACGTTAAGACCATAGTTGGTCAGCACCCATGTCTGGTTGCCATTGACGCACATCACGTTCTCGACAACGCGTCCACGGATGCTATTCTTGCCATGGGTGTCGGCACTCCACACGCGTACACCATCGTAGCCATCGAGCCCGTCGAGTGTGCCAAAGAGCATCTCGCCACAGGGCTTTTGTTCTACAGACAATACAAAACTATTGGTCAGTCCTTGGATGTGCTTGATATTATAAGCACAAGCTGACTTTAGGACGCATGCCAATAGGAATAAACCATACAGCCTTCGTCGCATCTTACTATTTAGTTCAAGCTTTATGTATTTAGCTTTGCAAAATTAAACATTGTTTTTCGGTTGTACGAATACTCCGGGTTTATTTAACTTTATTTAGATTGCTATCAGCCCTACTGGCCGTTCTTTGTCATATAAAGATGTCAAAGGATGATAGACCTGTGTTGAAGACGTATGGCGCATGACCACCAGAAGAGCGGTGGGACATAAAGAAAGAGCGTGCACCGCTAACAAATGCGGCACACGCTCTTGATATAGGATTATGGATGATGATTACTGTTTGTTGTGCTCGTCAACCGTGCTCTCCCAACCCTTGTTCTGAACGCAGAGGTGGTTGCGGTTCAGCTCCTCCTGAGGAATGGGCAGCAGCGACATGCGCTTAGCAAAGATACGGTGCTGCTGTACTACGCGCTTGTAGAACTTCAGGTCGGTAGCGGTGTTGCTGCCATAGAGGTTGTAGCCATACAGGTCGCCACCTTCACCACCCTTGTGGTAGGGAGCGTAGATCCAACCGTCGGTGAGTTCCTCGCCGTTGGTGCGCCACTTACCTTCGGCCACACCCCAACGACGAACGTCGTAGTAGTACTTGTTCTCGAATGCCATCTCGATGAGGCGCTCGCGATAGACTGCCTTCAGCACCGTGGTCTGGTCGTAGGCAGGCAGCGCGATGCGGTCTTCGCCACGAGCACCCTTGGTGTCGTCGCTGGCATTGACCTTATACTCTGCCACACCGGCACGTGCACGGATGGCATTGACGGCCGTCAGTGCTTCCTCCAGTTCGCCCAGCTCGGCGCAAGCCTCGGCATAGTTCAGGTAAACTTCGCCCAGACGCAGCAGCACACAGTAGCTCCAGCCGCCCAGTGCGCTACCATACTGACAGCTCTTGCGGCAGATGGTACCGAAGACGGGATAGTCGTGTGTACCAGATGAGTTAGGACCAGAGTTGCCCGAGTAGTTCATCTCGCTGGGAGCGTTCTTACCATTGCCAATGTTCCAAGGACGATTCTGGAAGGTGATGCCCAGATAGAAACGAGCCTCACGGTCGTAGAACTGCTTCATGATAGGATGTGCGTTCTGCATGGTGAAGTAGTTGTAGCCAGAATAGGGATCGTTGTAGGTGGTCTTACGCAGGTTCACCAGTGCGTTGGTGTACTGAGTCTCGTCGCCATACTCGTCATACGTGAAGTAGTCGGGGTCTTCCTCGATGCGCAGACCCTTGTTGGTGAAGTAGAGGTCCACGAACTCCAGGGGCACGGTGTAGGCACCGGCACCGCCGTCAACAGTTCCGTAGGGAGCGGGCAGCGAACCACCATTGTTGCGAGGCACCATGGGATAGGTGTCGGTAGAGTTCTTGGTGGTGCCCACAATCATCTCCTCATTGTCGCTGTTGCCGATGCAGGCATAGAGAACAGAGTTGTAGGGACATGACTGATCAACCGAGTTGACCAGCTCGCCACTGCTGTTGCGCAGCACCAGTCGCCACTGGCCGTCGTCGATCAGTTCCTTGGCAGCATCGCGGGCGTCAATCCATTTCTGGTTGTCGCGAGCTTGGGGGAACAGCTTCTTGCCGTCGGGATTAGTAACGTCGGCATAGAAGGGATCGCCATTGAACAGATAGCTGGCGCGGAACAACAGCACCTCAGAACGGATACCGCGAACAGTCTCTTCGGTGAAGTTGCCGGCATACTGACGAATGAAGGTGTTCTCGCTGTCGTACTTGGTCAGCAGGTCGCCACTGCTCAGCACATCGTCGAACTCGCTGAGAATGTAGTCGAAGCACTCGTCCACGGTGCTACGCTCTTCCATCATGTTGCCCAGGTCGTCTTCTACACCGTTCACACGGTCGCCAATGATAGCCACAGGACCGAAGTTCTTCATCAGACAGAAGTAGAAATAAGCTCTCAGTGCACGGCACTCGGCTTTGGTGGTAGCCTTCTCAGCATCGCTCAGAGGGTCGCACTCGTCCACATGCTGCAGGTACACGTTGGCATACTGAATGCCACGATAATAGTTGGTGAACATGTCGGCCACCCAACCAGTAGAAGGCGACAGCGTACCGTTGATGATGTTCAGATGCTTACCATTACCACCATCGCTCCAAGGCTGATAGCCCGAGAGTGAGGCATGCAGCATCATACCGTTGCTGGTACCTCCCTGATAGCGGGTCTGCAGGGTGTTGGGGATATAAGAATAAACGTTGGACAACCAACTGAGAGTCTGCCCACGGTTAGAGAAGACATCCTCGAGCGAAGTGGCGTTGTTGGGCACGTCGTCGAAGTAGTCGTCGCATGAGCTGAGTGTGAACGCAGTCATGGCGGTCAGCAAGACTCCAAAGCAATATTTCTTTGTTTTATTAATCATGATTATCTATATTATACTGTTAGAGGTTGAAGTTGACACCAATAGAGAATGTGCGTACGTTGGGATAAGAGATACCATTGTCGGTATTCAACTCGGGATCCCACAGCTTGAATTTGCTGAAGGTGAGCACGTTCTCGCCCATCAGGTAGAAACGACCACCGCTGAGGAAGGTGTTGCGAGTCCATGACTTGGGGAAGTAGTACGAAATGGTGAACTGCTTCAGGCGCATGAAGCTGAAATCGCGTTTCCACCAGGTGCTGGTCTTGAAGTTGTTGATGTTGTGAGGGTCATTCTCACCCCATGCCAGTAATGGATAGAAGACATCAGTATTCTCGGGATCGTCTGCACTCCAGCGGTCGGCAATGTTTGAGTAGAGTGTACCACCGCCCGAGGTAGAGGTGAACGGACGGATACCGTTGCCGCGCAAGATGCGTTCGGCGTCAGCCACACCCTGGAACAGGATGCCAAGACCAACGTTCTTCCAGCGCAGGTCGCCACCGAAACCGTAGTAGATGCGTGGCACGTCGCCACGGCTGATGCATACCTGGTCGTACTCGTCGATATGACCGTCGCCGTTCATATCTTTATACATGATGTCGCCAGGAGCCACCAGCTCGCCGGGATAGGTCTCACCGAACTGGGTGATGTTGCGATCCTTGATCTGCTGGTCGCTGGTGTAAAGACCTTCAGCTACGTAGCCCCATTCAGCCAGCACGTTGTGACCGCGGCGGTCCAGCCAGGGATGTGCGGGATCGGCCTGAGCATTCTCGATGACCTTGTCGTCGTTCATGGCCATGTTGCCACGCAATGACATGTAGAGGTCCTTGCCAAACTGATGGTGGTATTCGAACGATGCCTCCATACCCTTATTCTCTACCTTACCTACGTTGGCCGAGATATTGGTGGCGAAACCTGCAGAGAGGGGCACGTTGTCGCGCGATACGAAGATCTTAGAACGGTTCTCCTTGAAGAGGTCCACAATGAAGGTCAGCTCATTGTCCAGGAAGTTGATCTCGATACCCAGGTCCTGCTTGTGAACCACAGACCACTGTGGGGTGTAGCCGTAGCGGTTGAAGCCCAGTCCGTCGTTGCCCCAGTAGCTGCTATACTTACCGTCGTCGCCCGTGCCGCCAATCTGTGTGAAGTAGGTGAAGCGACCATCGGTAGAAGAGTTACCTACTTTACCGTTAGAATAACGAATCTTGAAGAACGAGATGTACTTAGAGATGGGATCCCACCATTTCTCGTTAGAGGGTACCCAACCGAATGCCACAGCGGGGAAGAAGCCGAAGCGATGGCCTGGCTTGAAGTTCTCAGAACCGGTGTAACCACCGTTGAGCTCTACGAAGTAACGGTTGTCGTAGTCGTAGGTCAAGCGTGTAGAAAGGCTCTGCTGCTTGTATGGCAGTGTCTGCAACAATTCGTTTTTGTTGGCATCCAGATAGCTGCGCATGTTGAACAGCAACAGTCCGGTGACGTTGTGGTAGCGGTTGAACGTGCGACGATAGTCGAGAGCACCTTCAAAGTAGAAAGTACGATACACCCACTTGTCGGCTGTCACGTTCATGGAGTTGTTACCACGATATTGCTCGGTGAGCAGCAGCATCTCTGGACGAGTGTCCAGCAGTGGCGTGGTGGTATCGTTGCCGTTGCCATCTTTCACCCACAACAGGTTGCCGTTCTCGTCGGTAAGCTGAGGATAGAGGCTGGTGTCTTCAACCCACACGCCATTCTGCTGACGACCGGTGGGCTTCCAGCTTGAGTTGCGCACCTGGTACTTCAATGCCTGAGTGGCACGGAAGTCGAAAGCCACCAGTGCACGGGCGCTCAGACCCTTGCTCCATTCAAAGAAGCCCAAGTCCTGTGTCAACTTCAGGTTGGTGTTGATCTGCGTTTGGTGCTGCGTCTGATAACCACGGCGCGTCAGTGTCTCCCAAGGAGAGTCCAGGCTGTAGTCGTGGGGTGACGAGCCAGGGCTGCGACCATCGGCATACTGCACGGGGAAGATGACGGGGTTGGTGGTCATGGCACGGCTGAAGATGTCTTTCAGTTCCTCGTGAGGATAGTTGCCGCTGGCCAACCATCCGCTGACGCCCACATCCAGATTAGTGGTCTTGGTGGCCTTCAGGTTGACGTTGGTCAGGAAGTTGTAGCGGTTGTAGTCAATCTCAGAGCTGAAGTCCTGTGAAGGATCGTCTTTGGTCAAACCCTTCTCGGTATAGTACGACAGAGAGATGTAGTAGCTGGCGTTGGGCGCACCACCACGGATGTTGACGTTGGCACGACGGTTCCATCCGTACTTGTGATACATCTCGCGCATCCAGTCCACATTAGGATACAGGTACTTGTTGATAGAAGCGGGCAGCTTGCCGCCATTGCCGTCAATCAGTCCCTGCTTGTAGGTCAGCTCATCGGCAGTCAGAGGCATGCCGTTGGCAATCTTTGTGTTGATAATCTGGTTAGCACCATAGTAGTCGTAGCCACGGCTGGTCTGGTAGGCCTCGTTCACGGCATGCATGTATTCGATACCATCGACCAGGTCGGGCACCTTGGTCAGCGAGGTGATACCCTGGAATACGTCGAAAGAGAACTTTGGCTTGCTCACCTCACCAGGCTTCGTGGTGATGATGATGACACCGTTACCACCACGTACACCATAGACGGCCGTAGAGGCTGCGTCCTTCAGCACGGTGATTGACTCGATGTCCTCGGGCGACAGGTTGTTCCAGCTACGCTCGATACCATCCACCAGCACCAGAGGGCCCTCGTTGCGGTTGGTCAGCGTAGAGATACCACGAATCCAGATGTCTGAGTCGTCTTGTCCGGGCACACCGGTACGCTGTACCGATACCACACCAGCCACACGACCGGCCAGCACAGAGGTCATGTTGGCAACAGGTGCCTTCACATCGTCCATCTTCAGTGTGGTCTGTGCACCCAGCACCGAGATCTTCTTACGCGTAGAGTAACCTACTACGGTTACCTCGTCGATGTCGTTGACTTGCTCGTGAAGGATGATATCAATCAGGGTCTTGTTGGCCTTGCGCTCTTCAGCCTTATAGCCCACATAGGTGGTGGTAATGATGTCACCCTCAGAACAATTGATGGTGTACTGGCCGTTGACGTCGGTCATTACACCATTTGATGTGCCTTTCACTTGTACGGTGACGCCAATGAGCGGTTCGCCGTTGACGTCTTGTACGCGTCCCGTCACTTTGATGGGACCTGCGAGTGCGCAGGTCACCATCATTGTGGCAAAGAACGATAGCAGCGTTTTTTTGATACAATCTGCTGTTATTCTCATATTTACTTACTGTTTTTCAAGTATAAATTATTATTTAATCACTACCTTGTTGCCATTCACAACATAGACACCCTTCTTCAGGTTGCCCTTCATCTGGCGTCCGTTCAGGTCGTAGATGTGCTTCTTGGCAACAGTTGTCTGCTGTCCGTTCAGTTCAACAATGCCGTCGGGGTTGTTGTTCTCCTCTGACAGGGTGAAAGGAACGTAGCCGATGTTCTTCAGAACAGGATACTTGTAACCAGATTTGGTGTCGAAGGTCCAGATGTTCTCGAAGTCCCATCCAATGTTTGTGTAGGTGCTCTGCTCCTCCAACGTCTGTGTGGGAACGTCGGTCTGATATTCTACAAAACCACCCTCGGCAGTCTCGTTGCTGAAGGGCCAAGGATTCTCGGGTACACCTACGAGGTCCTGGAACTGGTTGGCAATGTTGTTGGTGAAGGTAATCTTACCGTTAGGCGTGTCGCCAGCACCATTCTTTCCGATGAACGAACCAGCGTGGCTCCAGTTGTTGGAAGAAGACCAGATGTCGCCGATAGATACACAACCCTCGATGGTGATTTCGCTGTTGGCTACATCGACCAAACCAATGAAACCACCGGCGCAACCGCGGAACACGGCATCCATCTTACCATTGTAGTATGTGTTGCGGATGGTTGCACCCTTGTCAAGTGTACATCCGAAGATACCGCCAATCTGCTGGTTAGCAGTCACCTCACCCCATACATAGCAGTTCTCAACGGTAGCATTCACACCGTCGCCGGCCAGCAGAGCAACGTGGTCGTTACCCATAACCTTACCAGTCAGTGCTACGTTCTCGATGGTGCAGTTCTCTGCACGACCGATGAAGCCGATGTGGTTGGCACTCTTATTGGGCGAGATAACCTGGAAGTCCTCGAAGGCTACGTTCTTGATGATACCACCGTTCACGTTGCCAAAGATACCCTTGTTGTCGCCGCTGGCTACGTTTACGGTAGCGTTCTTGATGCGGTGTCCCTGTCCGTCGAAGGTACCAGAGAAGGCATTGCCATCGTTGAAGAGACCCTCGAACTCAACGTCCTTCATGTCTATGTCGGCAGTCAGGAGGAACTTGCCTGAAGGCATCTTCTTCATGTCCTTCAGATCTTCTACTGTAGAGATCTCGGTAACAATATCGTTGGCAGTTACGGGGATAGAGAAGCTGTTCTCACCAACCACGGTGAACAGTTCGGCCAGGCCGCTAGGCATGTTGGCCTGGATGGTCAGTGTACCCATGCCGAGGAATACGCCATTCTCGTCAGAGCAGTAGAGCTTGGTGCCGTCAACCACGTCAACCAGCTTCTCACCTTCAGTGATCTTGATGTCAAGAGCCTGACCCCATGAGGCGTGAACCTTGGTCAGATCCTTGAACTCAGAACCGGCCTCATAGACCAGTGCAGAGTTGAACTCGTCGTCGATGATGCGAGTCTTCAGCGGGGTCTTCATGATCTTCAGTACGGGGAACATCTTTCCTTCGGCGTTAGGCAGGAAGGTCCAAGTGTTCTCGAAGTCCCATCCCAGTGTAGTGGTATAGAAAGCCTTGGTGCGTGCGGTGTTGTCGTCGATCATTGCGCCCTGCTCGTTGTCTGCGCTGCCGGAAACAGTGCTGAACGAACCGTTGCAAACGGTAGAAGCCATCACGTAGTTGTTGGTCAGCACGGTGTTGTTGCGCTTAGACTGAGCAATACGTGGGGTGTTGGGATCGCCACCATTGATGTGGGCAGCTCCAGAGAAGCAGTTCGTGATGGTGGTGGGATAGGTGTCAGAGTCAATCAGAGAGATGAAGCCATTGTTGCAAGAGTTGTTGCGCAGGTCTTCTGCAGTACCGCTGAACAGACAGTTCTTCAGTACGCCACCGTTGGCCACACCAACCATACCACCAGACTGATACTGACGAGTCTTTACCTGTGCGTCAGAGATACAGTCAGAGATTTCGCTCAGTGCACCGAAGTCGTTGCTCATGTCGCCGGTGAAAGAACCTACGTGGTCGCGACCTTCGATGTATGAGTTCATGACGAAGATGCGACGAACGATACCGCCATAGACGTGACCGGCTACGGCACCTACGTTCTCGTTACCTACCAAGTAGGCATCCTCGAAGCCCAGGTCCTCGACAAGGGCGCTGCGGGTGGTAGAGAAGAGACCCACGTTGGCCTGACCGGAATTGTCGAAGCGCATGCCACGAATCACGTGACCGTTACCATGCAGCTTACCGGTGAACTCGGGCAGTGGGGTGAACTCAACGCCGGTCAGGTCGATGTCGGCCACGATGTCGAACTCGCCACTTGGGTTCTGCTTCAGCTTGGTCAGCAGGTCGTCGGCATTCTTGATGTCGGTATCCATGCTGTTGACAGTGATGGTGTAGCTCTTGCTGAAGCCTTTGATGTAGTCGTCGCCCTCGGTAGAGATGGTAACGACAGCCTCGCCGGTGGTCAGAGCTGTTATTTTTGTACCATCAACGGCAATCACATTGGGGTTGCTGCTGCTGATGGTCACCTTACGGTCTAAGGTAGAGAAGGGAGCCAGATCTACAGAGGTGCCCTTGAAGAACTCAGGCAGACTGTTGTAAACCACGTAGTCACCCTCGAAAGGCAGCGACATTCCTTTCAGTACGGGCATGCGACCGTCGGCCATATCCCAGGCGTCCTCGTTCCAACCAATAGCTGTATAAGTGGCTTTCTGCTTCAGTTCAGCCTCGGTCTTGGGAATACCGTTATATGGACTCTGCTTGATGGTGTCCAGTTTGCCACCGGTGATGTCTGCACCTGTGCGGATACTACCAACATAGTAGCGTGTGGGCTCAAGAACCAAGCAGTTGTTCAATACTGATTTGGGGTCTGGGTCATTGTTACCAACAATGGCATGAATGTGATAGTTGGCAACACCGTCAGCTACACCCAGAGAGACAGGTGCAGCCACGCAGCCATTGACAGTACAGCTGCCAGGACCTTCCTGCAGACCAACGATGGCGCCGCAGCCGTTCCAGCTGTTGCCGGCATACACCTGACCCAGGAACAGGTTGTTGGTGTAGCTGCCATCGTAGTTGTCGCCAGCAATACCACCAGCCTGATAGCCTGAGCTATAGACTGCCATGGTGCTCAAACAGTTGATAATCTCTGTGCCGTTGCGCACGTCACCAGCGATACCACCCACGTGGTCGTTGCCATAGGCTACACCCGACGTGAAGCAGCTTTTGATGGTGACGCCCTGGGCGTTACCCACGATGGTACCTACGGCCTTGCCGTTGCCGTATTGTCCAACTTCAGCGTTGGTCAGTCGAACATTCTCGATGATGGCGCCGCTAGCCGTACCGAACAGGCCAAGGTTCTCACCGCCGCCGATACGGAGACCGTTGATGGTGTGGCCCTGTCCGTTGAATGTTCCGCAGAATGGATTTTGGGCATTGCCGATAGGCGTCCATTCTTCACTCAGGGTGATGTCGCTTGTCAGCACGTATTCACCCGTTAAATCATTAGCCATTGCCTTCAGACCTTCAGCGGTGCTGATTTCGGTCTGTGCGCTGGTTCCCAGTGACGCCAGCAAGACAAGTGCTAAACCAAAGGATTTTTTTAGTCCATGTAATGATTTACACATAGTTTAAAGATTAATAATTAATTAATGATATGAAGCAAAAAGTCGCTTTGCGTTGGTATGTAATGTTCCGCTCTTGCTTTGAGCGGTCAGGTAGTAGAGATAGATGCCTTCTGGCAGCATGCCTCGCCAAGTGAGCTGTTGGTCGCCTGGGCCGACGCAGTAGTCTTGTTGACAGACCTGCCTACCGTCTATGGTGGTCAGGTGCAGCGTCAGCTTGTCAACGCCTGGCGGCACCTGACAGTGGATGTGTGTCATGCCGGCGCAGGGGTTGGGGGTGTTGCCATATAGCAATAGGGAGCGGCGGTGGTTGGTGTCCGCCACTGTTAAGTCTTCTATGCTGAGTGTGCTTGCGGGTGTGCCAAAAACGGCAAACTCGTTGATGCGTGTGGTAAAGTTCTGCTGTTCGCCCTGTGTAATCTGCAGGCGCACGCGACTGGTGGTGAATGGTGTTACGCCGCGCACTATCTTGTTCTCGCGGTTGGCCGTCACTACATCCACGTCCACCCATCTGCCGCCCTCGTAGCGCTGCAACTTGCAGGCCTTGGTGATGTAGTCGCCAGCCTCGTTGCCGGCATTCAGCACCATCCATTGGCAGATCTGCATGGGTTCGCTGAATCGATATTCCAGATAGGGCGTTTGGTTCTGGTTGCCGCTGACGCACCATTTGGTCATCTCGTCGTTGTCGGCAGCCATTTTGCCTGCTTCGTTGTTGTTGATTTGCTGACTGGCTGCAATGGTCTGTGGCTCCAGACGTTGACCACAGTGACCTTCTTCCAGGTAGTCCAGCTCCTGATAATTAATATAGGTGTTGAGTGCTGTCAGCGGTGTGATGTCGTCGCTGGGATTGTCCGACGTGGTGGCAGCCAACAAGTAGAGGGTGTTGTTGGTGGGCAACTGCAGTGTCTGGGCGTGTTCGGGCAGGGGCAGTGCGTACTTGTAGATGTATAGGAAACGATAGGCCTCGTTGCTGTTGCCGCTTATGTTGTGGCTGTGTGTGGTGCAGAGGGCTACGTCTTGTTGGCGATAGTGGGTGCCGGTATTGTAGGGCGAAGCCAGCTGACCTGTCACGCCGCCGTAGTAGGGCACTTCGATGTGGTAGGTTTGACCGTCAATCTTTATCTCGGCCATCGTACCTTTCTTGTTGGTTGAGGCCATGAGCAGGTATAGCTTGCGCCCTTTAGCCGTTGTGAGGTCGATGGTCTGTTGGTTGCAGCGCACCGCATTCTTATCGCCACCTGCGCGACTGCCCATGGTGAATGCCACACCACCCGTGGTCAGCACATCGGGTATCTGCTCGGCAGGATAGGCCAGGTCGCTGATGCCCAGCACGTCGTTCTTCTTCGAGTCGTAGCTCATCACGTCGGCATTGTAGGGCAGGGCGATGGCTGTTGAGGTCTCGTCGGTTGAAGAGGGCTGTACGCCGGTTGTCTGCAACTTCACGGCAAAGGTCTTGGGTTGGTATTTCTCGATGTCGAAGACCAGCGTACGACCGTCGTAGGTGGCTTCGCCAAGTGATTCTTCCAATCCGTTGACCTCACGAGCCGAGAGGATGTCGGCGGGGAATGTCATGCTGACGCGGTCGTGGTGCTGTCCGCTCCATTCATAGACGCGCACAATCAGTTCATCGCTCTCCTCGGCTTTTTTCACAGCCTTCACCGACACCTGGTCGGTGCTCAGCGAGACGAGGCTTGCCTCGGTACTCAGCGTACCGTCGTGTTTCGGCGCAGTGAACGCCAGCAATGGCTGGTTGAGCTGTGCGGCCGCCATCTGTGTCTGCTGGCTCCATACCCCGTCGTGGGGGAAAAGGGCGTAGGTGAACAGGTTCACACCTAAGTCCTGATCGGCCTGATAGGTGTAGTTGTTGCCTGTAGATGGTGTGTGAATCAGGGTCAGTCGAAGGGTGTAGTCGTCGGGCTTGTCCCAACCATATTTACAGTCGTTGAGAATAGACAGGCCATAACTGCCGTCGGTGGTCGAAAGGTCGGCCCACTGGTGGCCCTGCACCTCGTATTGGTTGCTGTTGCGGTTGCCACGCTCGATGGTGCCCAGCGAGAGGTCGTAGGTGGCTTTCGGGGTGCCGAAGGGTGTCTTGAAACAGACTTTCAGCATACGTCCACGCGACTGCCAGTCGGCCTCGGTGTCGATGTCTATGCGGTTGTTCAGCGCGTTCATGCGCACATACTGCACAAACGTAGAACCGTTTTTCTCTCTGACCACGCGGAAGCTCTTGCGCAGCGGACCGTCTTCGGCCAGATTGATGGTGACATTCTCGTCTACAAGCTCTGGCTGGCGCTGTATGTCGGTATAGGAGATTTCCCACGAGGGCCATGCGTCTTCATGGTCGTAGATCATCTGTAATTGCGAGTTGGCGAGCAGGTTGGTGCCTGTGGCCATGTTGATAAGCTGCATGGGGTTGCCCGTGCTGGAGAGTGTCAAGCGGTATTGGCCGTTGGACAACTGGCGGGTGCGCTTGCTGGCCTGCAGGTCGGATGTCATGGACGAGGCTTCGCCCAGTCTGACGTCGTAGGTGGCGTAGCCCAGCGAAGGTACGGTGGCGGCGAAGATGAACGTCAGTTCGCCGGTGGTCTCGTCGTAGTGGCTTATCTGTGAAAGAACCTCGGTGCCGTCTTTGCAGAAAACGGCGATTCCATCGGGTTTCTCGTCGGTTTTTAGCTTGCCTTCCACAATGTCTGTACGGGCGAACGACAGAGGGTTGAATACAACCACTGGTAGTCCTTCTGTCTGTGTGTTCATCCTGCTGATGATGCTGCCTGCTGTTGAGGCCATGGTCTGTGCCAGCGATTTGTTGACCAGCACGTAGTCGCCTACGGAGTAATAGTAGGCGTTGGGGATGCTGGTGCCCGTGATGCCGTCGTGGTGCGACTGCCATAGATTGCGCACCCAAGCCTCGTTGATCTCTGTCTGTGGGTAGGCTTGAACGCCCAACCACTGGGCCAGCGAGGCAGCCTTTTCACAGGCGTCAGCCAACAGCTCGTTCTTGCGGTTCCAACGCTTCAGCATGGTGCGCGAGGTATAGGCACCTACGCCGTGCGTGCGCATGGGCAACTCACCATTCTTTACGTGATATTTACTGTTTTTGTGCTGGTCAAGGAAGTCGATGATTTCATCGGGTGTGGCCATCTTGACGGTGGTGGCACCCTCGGTCTTGGCGCTGAGGTTCAGCCAATAGGGGGTGTTCTCACCTTGCTGCGAGGCATTGTCTTGCAGACCGCCGCCACGGTCGCTTCGCGGACCGACATAGCGAATCTCGGCAGCCACACCATATTTATTATAGTTGTTGGCAATGATGCTTGCCATCTCGCTGTCGGTGGCCATGTTCTTGTTGTATTGCTCGTGACTATCGTAGGCACCGGGCTTATAGATGGCATACACCTGCGAGCCATCCACGCCTTGCCAGATGCCGAAGGGCGGCAGTTGGTCGTAGTCGGCCGAGCCCCATGCCAGCTTAGCGGTGTGGAAACCTTTGAAGCCACAGTGGTGCATCAGCGAGGGTAGGGCGTATGAGAAACCGAAACAGTCGGGCAGCATCACGTCGTAGCCACCGCGCACGCCAAACTCTTTCTTAAAGAATTGGTTGGCATAGAGCCAGTTGCGCATCACGGACTCGGCCGACGGCACCATCACGTCGTTGGCATCCACCGCGCAACCGCTGATGTGCCAGCGCCCTTGGGCCACGTGTTCTTTCAGTTGTGCATAGAGATCGGGGTAGTATTCTTTCATCCACATGTAGCGGATGGCTCCTTCGTGGTTGAAAACAAGATTGGGATATTTGTCTAGTAGTGTGAAGTTCTGTTGCAACGTGTTGCGCACGTATTCATTAATAGTGGTTCGCACGTCCCAGTTCCACTGCGTATCTAGGTGCGCATTGGAAATGAAGAAGAGCGTGCCATTGGTAGTCTGACCCAACATACCTTGGGGTATGGCCAATAGAAACAATAATAACCTAATTAAGGTTTTGTGTTGACTCATTATTACTATTTAGCGATTTTTAGTTTTCTTTCGACCGCAAAGTTATGCGATTAGGAATTAATTCGACTTTCCGTTTGTGCCAAAGTTGTTTCCGTTTGTGCCAAACGTGAAAAATTGCGATATTTCTGACCTGTAATTTTTGTTTTTCGCCCATTTTATCGCTAAATTTTCATTTTCCATTTCTAACGTCTTTGTTGAGGAAAATAGCCCTTTTGGGGGGCTTAAACCTACACTTTTCCTCACTTAAAGCATCCGTTTTATCTTGCAATACCTTTACTTTTAGTTTGATTCTAGACCCTAGATTACCCAATTCTAGGCCCTAGATGAGTCCATTCTAGCCCCTAGATTAGTCATTTCTAGACTCTAGATTTATCCTTTCTAGACTCTAGAATCATTTTATCTAGACTCTAGAATCATTTTATCTAGACTCTAGATTTATCATTTCTAGACTCTAGATTGCCACCAAAAGTAAAACTATTGCACGCCTATTCCTTAACTCTTATCTAATAATAGTTGCCCTTTTATGCCTTAAAACTGCCACTTTTTCCTATTATTTCTTTTGTTCTTCACTCGTTTTTTCGTAACTCTGCAACAATAGTTGCGAAATTACTCCGTCTCGGCATAAAAAATAAATGGATTTATTTTGTTCTGCGCTCGACTTTTCGTAACTTTGCACCAAAATGTGCTAAGAATAACAAAGAATGGCAGTAGCAAATATTATCAACCAGGAAAGCCAACAGCGGCAGTTCTCATTCGAGGTGCTTCCACCACTGAAAGGTACGGGCACCGATAAGCTGTTTGGGGACATCGCTAAACTGTGCGAGCTGAACCCCGCCTTTATCAATATCACTACACATCATAGTGAATATGTATATAAAGAACTGAGCGATGGACGCTTCGAGCGTCAGAGACAGCGCCGACGCCCCGGAACGATAGCTGTTGCAGCCGCCATTCAACAGCGCTTTAATGTGCCCGTACAGCCACACGTGATCTGTAGCGGTGCGACGATAGAGGATATTGAATATGAGTTGCTGGACCTGCAGTTCCTGGGTATCACTGACCTGCTGCTGCTGCGCGGTGACAAGGCCAAAGAGGATAGTATCTTTAAGCCAACACCTGGTGGACATGCACATACCACAGACCTGATACAGCAGGTGATGCGCTTCAACGAGGGCTTCTTTGCCGACGGGACGCCTATCAAGAACCCCGGAAAGAGGTTTGACATTGGTGTGGCTTGCTACCCCGAGAAGCATGAAGAGGCTCCCAACCTGGAGATGGATATGCAGTATCTGAAGCAGAAGCAGGACCTGGGCGCACAGTATGCGGTGACGCAGCTGTTCTACGACAACGAGAAATACTTCCAGTTTGTGGAGAAGGCCAGAACCATGGGTATCACCATACCCATCATCCCCGGTATTAAGCCACTGGCCAAGTTGACGCAGTTGACCGTGGTGCCACGCACCTTCCACTGCGACATCCCCGAGGCGCTGGCCCGCGAGATAGTGAAATGTAAGACCGACGAGGACGCCAGACAGTTGGGTATAGAATGGACCACCCAGCAATGTCGAGAGTTGTATGCACACGGTGTGAACGACATTCATTTCTACACCATCAGTGCCGTTGACTCGGTCGTGGAGATAGTTAAACAGTTGGCATAATGAGACTGAGTGAGGTCATAGGACAACAGGAGTGCAAGGCGCGCTTGAAGCAGATGGTGGCAGAAGACCGTCTACCGCATGCCATCATGCTGTGCGGTCCGCAAGGTGTGGGCAAGCTGGCGCTGGCCGTGGCCTTTGGCTGTTACCTGTTGGAAGGCAATGACGACGACAGCGTCGCAGAGCCACCGATGCTGGCAAAGCTGGAGCACCCCGACCTGCACTTCACCTTCCCCACCATCAAGTTGCCCTCAATGAGTAGTGATCACAAGCCCGTGAGCGATGACTTTGCACGCGAGTGGCACGAGCTAATCATGCAGGGACCCTACTTCTCGATGGACCAATGGATGACGGCCATGGGCGGCGAGAACCAGCAGGCTATCATCACGGCAGGCGAGAGTGACGAACTGGTGCGCAAGCTCAGTTTGAAGTCAAGTCAGGGCGGCTATAAGGTGTCTGTCATCTGGTTGCCTGAGCGCATGAACATTGAGTGTGCCAACAAACTGTTGAAGCTCATCGAGGAACCACCCACGCAGACGGTGTTCCTGATGGTGTGCGAAGAGCCCGACAAGCTGTTGGAGACCATCCGCAGTCGTGTGCAGCGCATCGACGTGAAGCGACTGGCCAACGAAGAGGTGCAGCAGGCACTGGCCGAGCGATATGGCATGGATGCCGATAAGGCCACACGCATCAGCCGACTGTGTGGCGGCTCGTGGCTGAAAGCCCTGCAGGAGATGCAGGTGGGCACAGAGAATGAGCAGTTTCTGGACCTCTTCAAGATGCTGATGCGACTGGCATATAAGCGCAATGTGAAGGACTTGCGCAAATGGAGCGAGACGCTGAGCGCCTTCGGACGCGAGAAGCAAAAGCGCTTCCTGCAGTTCTTTATGCGCATGCTGCGCGAGAACTTTATGTATAACTTCCAGCAACAAGAGCTATGCTACATGACGCAGGAAGAGGAAGAGTTTGCCCGCAACTTTGCACGTTTTATCAACGAAAACAATATATTACAGCTTTACGACCTGGCCAACGTGGCCATCCGTGACATCGGACAGAATGCCAATGCGAAGATTGTGTTCTTCGACTTCGTGCTGAGAATCATCGTACTGCTGATACCGCCTAAACAATAGAAAGTGAAATGGAAAAAGAATTAGAAATACGTACAGGCTGTGACCGCGGACTCTGTCATCAGGCTATCGGCCGACAGGACCGCCAGTTGAACACCTATGACTGGCTGGCCGACGTGCCGGGCAATGCCGACTCGACCGATCTGGTGGAGGTGCAGTTCAAACATACACGTAAGGGCTACTACCATAACATCAACCGTCTGCCCCTGAAGAAGGGCGACATCGTGGCTGTTGAGGCTAGTCCTGGTCATGATATCGGTGTGGTAACGCTGACAGGACGACTGGTGGCACTGCAAATTAAGAAGGCTAACTTGAAGTCGGCAGATGATATTAAGCGCATCTATCGCTTGGCTCGCCAGGTGGATATGGACAAGTATCGTGAGGCAAAGGCCCTGGAGCATCAGACCATGATTGAGAGTCGTAAGATAGCGAAGGGACTGGGACTGGACATGAAGATTGGCGACGTGGAGTATCAGGGCGATGGCAATAAGGCTATCTTCTACTATATCGCTGACGAGCGTGTGGACTTCCGCCAGCTGATTAAGGACTTGGCTGCCGCTTTCCACGTGCGCATCGAGATGAAACAGATTGGTGCCCGTCAGGAAGCCGGACGTATTGGTGGTACGGGTCCCTGTGGACGTGAGCTGTGCTGCGCCACATGGATGAAGAACTTCATCAGCGTGTCAACGGGTGCTGCGCGTCATCAGGATATCTCGCTGAACCCACAGAAGCTGGCTGGCATGTGTGCCAAACTGAAGTGCTGCTTGAATTACGAGGTGGACGAGTATATGGAGGCTGGCCGACAGTTGCCTAGTCGAGAGATAGCACTGCAGACGCTCGACTCGGACTACTATTACTTCAAGGCCGACATCCTGGCCGGACTGGTGACTTACTCTACCGATAAGCGCATCGCTGCCAACCTAGAGACGATCACGGCGGCACGCGCCAAGGAGGTGATAGAGATGAACCGACGTGGTGAGAAGCCTGAAAGCTTGCAGGAGGCCGGCAACCAGAAGAAGGAGAACGGACCTGTTGACCTGTTGGCAGGCGACAGCATCACGCGCTTTGACAAGTCTAAGAAGAAAAAGAAGAAAAAGAAGAAGCCGTCTGACAGACGCAACAACAATAATGAGCAACAGCAATAAAGGGCTCATCCTGATAATGCTTACGATTGCGCTGACACTTGTCGGGTGCAATCGTAAGACTGTTTTCAGCCATTACGAACATGTGGAACTGGATGGCTGGGAACAGGCAGACACATTGTTTTTCAAGATTGCGGGCATACCTGCCGGTACCTATGAGGAGGAGTTGGGCATACGCAACAGCGTGGAGTATCCGTATATGCAGTTGACAGTGGTGGCCTATCAGCAGTCGGTGTCGGGCATGCAGCGCACCGACACGCTGGAAGTGGACATGGCCAACCGTGCCGGTAAACTGACGGGTACGGGCATCAGCCGCTATTACCACGCCTTGCCGCTGGGACAGGTGACGCTGTGTGACAGCGATACACTATATGTACGCGTACACCATTATATGATAAATAATGATTTGCCCGGTATCTCGGATATCGGTGTCACGCTGAAGAAACTGAAGTAGAATTAACGATGGGCCATGTTTCTGCCGGCATCAATACGTAGGAAGATGAACAGCAGGAAGGTGAAGCCCCATAGCGACGAACCGCCGTAAGAGAAGAAGGGCAGGGGAATGCCAATGACAGGGGTCAGTCCTAGCACCATGCCCACGTTGATGAACACGTGGAAAAGGAATATAGATACCACACAATAGCCATAGACACGACCATAGGCTGTTGATTGACGTTCGGCCAATTGTATCAAACGTAGAATCAACGCCAGAAACAGAAGCAGCACGCTGGCTGCACCAACAAAACCTTCCTCTTCACCCACTGTACAGAAAATGAAGTCGGTGTCTTGCTCGGGCACATACTTCAGCTTGGTCTGTGTGCCATTCAGGAAACCCTTGCCACGCAGTCCGCCAGAACCAATAGCAATCTCACTCTGATGCACGTTGTAGCCCGCACCCTTGAGGTCTTCTTCAAGGCCTAGCAGCACATTGATACGTGTGCGCTGATGAGGCTCGAGGATATTGTTGAGTGCATAGTCGGCCGAGCTAAAGAACAGAATGGAACCCATGGCAAACAGGGCTATCCATAGGTAGTTTTGAAAACGGGTGAACAGTGCCTGCCACAACAGATATCCCACGAGAATGAGGCTGAGAGCCATCTGAACCCAGAAAAGGTCGAAGGGAATGACGTAAACAGAGAACAGCAGACAGATCAGGGTGGTGCCCAGGCACAGCCCCAGACAGTGAAGGGCCTGTTTCTGATTGCGACAGTAGATGCCAATGAGGGCAGATGAGAAGATCTGGATGAGCAGCAGGACAATGAACCTGCCAATGGATGTGGGTGTGTCGAACAGCAGCGGTTCGGCATAACGGATGCCAATGACAAAGTATATGACCATCGCTGCACCGGTGAACAAGACACTGCCGGTCATGCCTTCACGATAGAGCATGAGGAAGAATGACAGATAGACCAGGGCGGAACCCGTCTCGCGCTGCATGATGATGAAGAACATGGGCACGAAGATGATGGTCAGCGTCAGTAGGAAGTCCTTGGTGTCGTGGATGTTATAGCGGAAACGCCCCATGAACTTGGCCAGCGCCAGTGCTGTGGCAAACTTGGCAAACTCGGCAGGTTGCAGTCGCAGCGGACCTAACACGAGCCAGGAATGCGAGCCTTTGATGCTATGCGGATTGAAGATAGTACCGAAGAGGAGGAGTAGCAGGATGCCGTAGATGACAAAGGCAAAAGTGTCGTAGAATCGGTCGTCGAGCAACAGCAGTACGAGTCCCAGAAACAGTGAGGTGCCAATCCACACAATCTGCATGCCAGAGCGGGCCGACAGCGAGAAAAGGTTGGGCTCTTCGAAACTGTAGCTGGCGCCACAGACACTAAGCCAACCAAAGGTGAGCAGCGCCATGTAGATGGCGATGGTCCACCAGTCTATAGACCGTAATACACCGGGATGTTTATCTGTCGCCTGCTCCATAGTCAATACGTTTATGTTGTATCTCGCTGGCCTTGCTCTGGGATGCTGCCGAGAGCTCGCCATTGATGAATTGTTCCATGATCAGTCCGCCGATGGGCACACCATAGGTGGCACCCCATCCACCGTTCTCTACATAGACGGCCACGGCAATCTTGGGCTCTTCCATAGGTGCAAAGCCCATAAATACAGAGTGGTCGTGGCCACGGTTCTGGGCTGTACCGGTCTTGCCGCAAGCCATGAAGTCGTAGCCGGCCAGGGCCTTACACGTACCACCGAGCACAGCCGAACGCATGCCCTGCACCACGTAGTCGTAGGCTTGCTTGCTGGCCTTGGTGTAGCGCTTGTTGGTATAGAGCGTGTCCAGCTTTTCGCCCTTGATCTTCTTGACCACGTGAGGGGTGATGAAATAGCCGCGGTTGGCAATCGTGGCGCCTAGGTTGGCAATCTGCAGTGGCGTGGCGTTCACCTCGCCCTGACCGATGGATATACTGATGATGGTGAGTCCGTTCCATGAGCCTTTATAGGCCTTGTCGTAGAACTGGGCGTTGGGGATGAGGCCTCGTTTCTCGCCGGGGAGGTCGATGCCCAGTTGATAGCCAAAGCCCATAGACACCATATAGTCGCGCCAGGTGTTCATGGCATCCTGTACGGTGTGGTATTTCTGGCGGTTGCCTATCATGTGATAGAGTCCCCAACAGAAATAGCCGTTGCACGAGGTGGAGATGGCTGGCACAAGGGGAAGGGGAGAGGCATGACCGTGGCAACCCACGCGAAGGCCCTTGAAGACGAACCCGTGGTAGCAGGGGTAGGCTGTCTGGGCGGTGATGATGCCCTCGCTCAAGAAGGTGAGTGCCTGGGTGGTCTTGAAGGTTGAACCAGGAGGATATTGACCCATGATACTGCGGTTGAGCAGGGGTTTCCAAGTATTTCGACTCAGTTGATTATGACTCTTGGAGCGCTTGCGACCTACCATCATGCGTGGGTCGTAGCTGGGAGAGCTGACCATGCAGAGCACCTCGCCCGTCTTGGGCTCGATGGCTACAATAGAGCCAATCTTGCCTTCCAGCAGTCTTTCGCCCAGTTCCTGAAGCTTATAGTCAATGCTGAGGGTCAGGTTCTTGCCGGCCACAGGCTTTCGGTCGTAAAGACCGTTTTGATAGCTGCCCTGGATGCGTCCATGGGCATCGCGCAGCAGAATCTGCACGCCTTTCTTGCCACGCAACTGCTGTTCGTAGGAACGTTCCACGCCTAACTTGCCAATATAGTCGCCAGGCTGATAGTAGTCGTCGTTCTCTATGTCGGCAGGCGATACCTCGGCAACGTCGCCCAGGACATGCGCGGCGAAGGGATAGCGATACTGGCGGATGCTACGTTTCTGTACGTAGAAGCCAGGGAAACGATATTTCTTTTCCTGGAAGATGCTGAACTCCTGATCGGACAGCTGACTCATGAACATCTGTTGGGTGAAACGTGAATAACCGGGGTTCTTGTTGCGGTCTTTCATCATCTCCATGCGCTGGTCGAACTCTTCGCGGGTGATGTTCAGCGACTGGCAGAGCTCCAGTGTGTCGAACTGATCCTTGGCTTCGTTGACCACCACCATAATATCATAGGCGGGCTGATTGTAAACCAGCAGTTCGCCATTGCGGTCGGTGATGATGCCGCGAGCGGGATATTCGATACGTTTCAGAAAGGCGTTAGAGTCGGCATTCTTCTTATAGTCGTCGCTCATCAGCTGAAGTGAAAACAGACGAAGGATATAGATGGTGACGATTGCGACGGCCACCATAGCAATGACAAGCTTTCTATATTCGGCTGAGTTATCTTTCACTTTACTCTCCTTTTATTTCTTTCTGAGACTCTCTAAGGCCAGAATCAACATGGTCGTCAGTATGCTGCTTCCAAAGATGCACATGAGCCAATGGAAGAAGTTGAAGAAGCTGAATGCTTCGATGGTGTAGAATGCCACACAGTAGATGAGCAGCAGGATGTATGTCAGCGATAGGAACTTACCAAAGCCTAGTGTGCGGCTGGAGGTCTTGATGTAGTCGTCGGCATTGCGGGGCAAGAACAGCTCCAGCAGGTAGGGCTGCAGTGCGCCAATCAGCGTGAGTGACATGGCAGCCACGCCGGGCGTGTTGGTGAACATGTCCATGGTGAGGCCCATGGCAAAGCTCCACAGCAAGATGGCCCATTTAGGGTAGTTGCGTGGAAACATGATGACGAAGTAAACATAGATAAGGGGGATGGCGCCATAAAGAATGTCCATGCCGTTGAATACCAGAACCTGTGACAGCCCCAGCAGCACGAATTGCATCACCCGTTTTAATAGATCGTATATCATAGCTTACTTCAGTTTTGATAGTGAGTCAGTGGCTGCCGTGTTCAGGCGTGCACGCTCGGCAATTGAAGGGTCGTCGAACACGCAGACATCGCGCAGTTTACCAAAATCTGTAGAGAGACGGACTTTCACTCGATAAGAAAGACCGTCGGGCGAGTTATAGATGGCCAGAATCCTGCCCACAGAGATGCCTGGAGGGAAGATGGTAGAGAAACCACTGGTCTCTACCCAATAGCCTTTCTTGATGATGGCATGACGAGGCACATCTTCCAGATAGGCAATGGCAGGATCCGTACCGTCCCATACCAGATAACCGAAATAGTCGCTCTCGCGGATGGTGCAGCTGATGTGTGAATGGCGGTTCAATACAGGCAGTACCACAGAATAGTGGTCGTTGACCATATAGACAACACCCACTATGCCTTTACCACAGATTACACCCATATCGCGTTTAATGCCATCGGCACTGCCACGATCAATGGTTATCAAGTTGTCGGGATTGTTTATGGAATTGTCAACCACCTTGGCGGGAATCCATCTTACCTGGCTCAACACTTGTTTTTCGTCGGGTAAGAACATGGTGGTATCTCCTCGTAGTCTGGCATTCTCCTTTCTGAGTTCGTGCAGTTTTTCTTCCAAGTAGATGTTGCGCTGCGTCAATTGTTCGCTGCGCTGGGTTAGAGAGAAAAACTGCCAGAAGCTGGACTGCCATTCATATACTTTTCCTGCGATGGCATTCGACGAGGATACCCACATGCTACCCTGGTAGTTGTTGTATCCAAACAACATCACACCACTGACGATTTCCAATACGAGGAAAATCAGCCAGTGGTAGTATTTGATGATGAATGCGAGCAGGTTATTCACTATCGCATCAAGAACGAGAATCGGTCAACATTCTTAAGTGCAATACCTGCACCCTTAGCAACAGAGCGGAGAGGATCTTCAGGAACATGGAACTGAATGTTCATCTTGTCCGTCAGACGCTGGTCAAGACCGCGCAGCAATGCGCCACCGCCGCTGAGGTAGATACCGTTCTTGACGATATCTGCATACAACTCGGGAGGTGTGCTCTCCAGTGCAGAGAGAACGGCATTCTCAATTTTGGCAATGGTCTTGTCCAAGCAGTGAGCAATCTCCTGATAGCATACGGGCACCTCCATAGGCAGGGCTGTGATACGGTTTGGACCGCGTACGATGTAGTCTTCGGGTGCTTCGTCACCAAGGTCGGTCAGTGCAGAACCTACGTGAATCTTGATACGTTCGGCCATGCGCTCAGAAACCTTGATGTTGTGCTGGCGAAGCATGTATTCCTGAATATCGGTAGTCAGATCGTCACCGGCCGTACGGATGGAGTTGTTGGATACAATGCCACCCAGTGAGATGACGGCAATCTCGGTAGAACCACCACCGATGTCAACAATCATGTTTCCTTCGGGGGCTTCAACGTCAACGCCAATACCGATGGCTGCAGCCATGGGCTCGAAAATCAGATAGACATCGCGGCCGTTAGCATGCTCGGCAGAGTCGCGTACGGCACGCAGCTCAACTTCGGTAGAACCAGAAGGAACGCCGATGACCATGCGAAGAGAAGGCGAGAAGAAATGATGTCCTGTGTGAACCATGTTGATGAGTCCACGCATCATTTGTTCGCAAGCAGAGAAGTCGGCAATCACGCCATCGCGCAAAGGACGGATGGTACGAATGCTATCGTGTGTCTTTTCGTACATCAACTTGGCCTTTTGTCCTACGGCAATCATCTTGTCCGTACGACGGTCGAGCGCTACGACAGAAGGCTCGTCTACCACAATCTTGTCATCACTGATGATAATTGTGTTTGCTGTGCCAAGGTCCATGGCCAGCTCTTGTCTAAAACTGAAAAAACCCATTAATGTTATTAATCAATTATTATTTTTCAAACCAGCTGTGAATGGCTGTGTCGTAATGACTGCTGACGCCGAAGGCACGTGTGGCAAACATCTTACGGTCCTCGATGTCGGTCTGAGCACCCTTCTTGTTCAGGATGTCGAGCAATACGCTGTACTCTGCCTTTGAGGGAACGATAACGACGTCCTTGAAGTTCTTGGCAGCTGCGCGGATCAGTGAGATACCGCCAATGTCAATCTTCTCGATGATGTCGGCTTCGCTAGCACCGCTTGCAACGGTCTGCTCAAAGGGATAGAGGTCAACAATGACCAGGTCAATCTCGGGAATCTCGTACTGAGCCATCTGCTCACGGTCGCCTTCGTTGTCGCGACGTGCCAGAATACCTCCGAATACTTTTGGATGTAATGTCTTTACGCGTCCACCCAGAATAGAAGGGTAGGTGGTAACATCTTCTACCTTCTGACAATTGTAACCCAGTTCTTCAATGAACTTCTGTGTGCCACCTGTTGACAGGAAGCTAACTCCCTCTGCATTAAGCTTTTTCAGTAACTCGTCGAGTCCGTCTTTGTGGAAAACCGAAATCAAGGCAGTCTTAATCTTTTTTACTTCAGCCATAGTATTTTTATGTGATATATTATAACGAGCTGCAAAGGTACAAAATAATTCGTAAAACGCGGGTCTTTCTTTTCAATAATTAACGGTGCTTACTCTTTTTTTTATTCAAAGTCAAGTGTTTAGCTTCTTGCGGAAGTAATCGATGATATAATCAAGTCCTTCGTCAAGCTTGACCTTGGGCTCCCAGCCAAGCTTTTCTTTGGCTAATGTGATGTCTGGACGGCGCATCTTTGGGTCGTCGCTGGGCAGGGGTTGGAAGACAATCTTGCTCTTGCCGCCAACCTTTTTCAGCACTTTCTCTGCCAGTTCCAGCATGGTAAATTCGCCTGGATTGCCCAGATTCACAGGGCCTAAGAACGAATCGTCGGTGGCCATGACTCTGATCATGCCTTCAATGAGGTCACTGACATATTGGAAAGAGCGTGTCTGCTGACCATCACCATAGATGGTAATGTCTTCTCCACGCAGCGCTTGAACCACGAAGTTGGAAACGACACGTCCGTCATTGGCGGCCATGCGGGGGCCGTAAGTGTTGAAGATGCGTATCACCTTTGACCTCACACCATGCAAACGGTGATAGTCAAAGAATAATGTTTCAGCACAACGCTTGCCTTCGTCATAACAAGAGCGTCGGCCTATTGGGTTCACGTTGCCCCAATAGCTTTCTGGCTGTGGGTGCACATTGGGATCACCATAGACTTCACTTGTTGACGATTGCAATATCTTGCAGTGCGTTCGGCGAGCCAGGCCAAGCATGTGGTAGGCGCCGAATACAGATGTCTTGGTCGTTTGTATTGGATCGTTTTGGTAGTAGATGGGGGATGCAGGACATGCTAGGTTGTAGATTTCGTCGACTTCTGCCCAATATGGATTAACGACATCGTGGCGTACTAATTCGAAGTTGGGCTTGCCAATCAGGTGCCACACGTTTTCTTTTGAACCAGAATAGAAGTTGTCTAGGCATATTACATCATTTCCTTCATTCACCAGACGTTCGCAGAGATGTGAGCCGATAAAGCCTGCACCTCCAGTAACTAGAATTTTCTTCATAGTTTAATAGAACATTATTATATTATAGTATTTTCGCCTACAAAGGTAAGAAAAAAATAGGTTATCACAAAGAAAAAGGCTAACGAAAATAAAATGCGATAATAATTTGTGTTTATAAACTTTTTTTTTGTACCTTTGCGCTCGAATTTTAATAATCAAACTATAAAAATTACAAAAACAGTTAAACAAAATGGTACACCAACACATAGGTACTCATCTCGTTGACGTGGCCAGAAGATGGCGACATGAACGTAAATATCACCCTGGTAATAAATGTAAGATAGCGGCAAAGATAGCCACCGTGGCTATCGTTACGCTGTTGCTTTGGTTTATGCCAGCCGACTGGTTCGGAATTGCGGGATTAACAGTTATACAGCAGCGCATTATTGCTATCTTTGCTTTTGCAACGCTGATGTGGATTTTAGAGATTGTTTCTTCGTGGGCAACATCTATTGCTATCATCGTGTTGATGCTGCTATTCTGCTCTGACAGTGGTATTGCGCCGCTGGTAAATCCAGATGAAGTTGGTAGTGTTCTCTCTCACAAAGGTGTGATGGCTTCGTTTGCCGATCCTATCATCATGCTGTTTATCGGTGGTTTCGTTTTGGCTATTGCTGCCACAAAGACTGGTCTCGATGCACAGCTGGCAAAAGTGCTGCTCCGTCCATTCGGCACACGTAGTGAGATGGTGCTTCTGGGTTTTCTGCTCATCACCGGTCTGTTCTCAATGTTCGTATCTAACACAGCTACGGCAGCTATGATGCTTACATTCCTTGCACCTGTATTCCATCAGCTTCCTCCCGAGGGTAAGGGCCGTATTGCACTTGCAATGTCTATTCCTGTAGCAGCCAACCTTGGTGGTATGGGTACACCTATTGGTACGCCTCCTAACTCTATTGCCCTGAAGTACCTAAACGATCCAGAGGGACTGAATTTGGGTCTTGGTTTCGGACAGTGGATGATGTTCATGTTCCCACTTGTTATGTTGCTGCTGTTCATCAGCTGGCGTCTGTTGCTTAAGTTCTTCCCATTCAGTCAGAAAACGGTAGAGCTGAAGATTGATGGTGGTATGCAGAAGGGATTCCATTCGTGGGTAGTCATCATTACATTCATTATTACTGTAGTTCTTTGGCTTTCTGACCGTTTTACCGGTATCAATGCCAACACAGTGGCCATGATTCCTTTCTGTATCTTCGCCCTCACAGGTGTTATCAATAAGCGCGACCTTGAACAGATCAACTGGAGCGTGATTTGGATGGTAGCCGGCGGTTTCGCACTTGGTTATGGTCTTAACTCGTCTGGTCTGGCAGCTAATGCTGTAGAGAGCATCCCCTTCGGTGAGTTCTCACCGCTGCTTATCCTGCTCATCGGTGGTGCTATCTGCTATCTGCTGTCTAACTTCATCTCAAACTCTGCTACAGCAGCTCTGCTGATGCCTATTCTGGCAATGGTCTGCGGTGCAATGGGCGACAAGCTTGCACCTATCGGAGGTACACCAACCGTTCTTATCGGTGTGGCTATTGCAGCCTCATCAGCAATGATTCTGCCTATCTCAACCCCACCAAATGCTCTTGCTTTTGCTACGGGCTATGTCAAGCAGAAGGAAATGTCGAAGATAGGTATCATCATGGGTGTCATTTCTATGGTATTGGGTTTCGGCTTGGTTTACATGATGGGTACACTTCATCTCATTTAATGAAGCAAGCTTTCGTATCGTAAGTTCTTAAAGAGATAAAATAAATAGCGACCTCACTTCGAAGATGAGGTCGCTATTTTTTATTGATATCTGTTAAAGCTTAGAACAGCTTGTTGGGATATACACCGTCGTCAACCAGCTTCTTGATGCGTGCTACGGTAGCATCACGGTCGGCAGCATAAGTGACGCCAAACCATACGCTGGTGGTGTCGAGTACCTCGCAGGTAGCGGTGCCTTCGTTGATGAGTTTGTTGACCATCAGAGGAATGAAGAACTCTGCCTTCAGGTTCTCCATGTTCTTAGGATCGCTGAGGAACTCCTTGAAGTAAGCCTCAGAGTGCTCGAAGTAGTCGGGAGTGAAGCCCCACATGTTCATAGACACGGGTACGTTCTCGCCGAGTGCCACCCACTTGCCGTTCTCGTCCTTGTAGCGGATGGGCTGGTTGGCATCGCCAGCATTAGAACCGTCTTCTGCGCAACGAACGATCTCTGTGCGCTCAACAACGTCAGTCAGGTGACGCTTGTCGTTGTAAGCACATACGCCACGAGCTACAGTACCATTCTCAGAAAGTGTGTTGCTCACGCGGAAGCCAACCATGGCATACTGGTTCTTGGCGCCCTCGGGCAGGTTGCTCAGGTATTTGCCAATCTGCATGAAAGCATCACGGCCATAGAAGTCGTCGCAGTTGATAACGCAGAAAGGCTCCTTGATAACGTCCTTACCCATCAACACTGCGTGGTTGGTTCCCCAAGGCTTTACACGTCCTTCAGGTACTTTGAAACCTTCGGGCAGTGCGTCGAGGGCCTGGAAACAAAGTTCGCAAGGTACCTGTCCTTCATATTTAGCCAGAATTTGTGTGCGGAACTGCTCTTCGAAATCTTTACGGATGACCCATACGATTTTGCCGAATCCAGCCTGGATGGCATCGTAGATACTATAGTCCATGATAGTCTCACCATTGGGGCCCAGACCATCGAGCTGCTTCAGGCCACCGTAGCGGCTGCCCATGCCAGCAGCGAGCAAGAATAAAGTTGGCTTCATTGTTTCTTTTCTTTTTATAAAGTTGGAATTTTTAATGCTGCAAAGGTACTATTTATTGTTGAAGTAACCAAATGATTTTTTGGAAAAGTGTCATATGCGTCTCTGTCTCACGCCTTTAGAATGGGTATCCAATGGCAAAATGCAGTGAGTGCATGTCCTTGAAACGTGGGATGTTGAAATAGCCCCCTTTCGATGTCTCGTAGGGCACGTGCAAACCGAATCCCCAGTCAATGCGCACCACCAGAAAGTCAAGGTCGTAGCGTAGGCCAAGACCCGTGCCGGTGGCTATCTGTTTCAGCAGATTCTTAGGTTCAAATTTCGTTTCGCTGGTGGCCTTGTTCCAATCCTCTATGAATGTCTCTTCTTTGCTGTTTGTAGCACTGCTTTTGTCGATACTGTAGTCCGAACTGCTCCACACGTTGCCGGCGTCCAGGAAGACAGCGCCATAGAGGCTGCCGAACAGTTGACAACGGTATTCCAGGTTCATGACCAGTTTCGTATTACCGTTCTGCAGTAAGTATGACATCTGCTTGTTGACATTACCTCCAAAGCCACCAGGACCGATGCTGCGCACCGTGAAAGCACGGATGCTGTTAGCACCGCCCACGTAGAAGCGCTCGCTGAAAGGAGCTTCGTTCGAATTGCCAAAGCACCACATGTGGCCAGCATTCAGGTGACCCACCAACTGTGATTTGTTGTCTATCTTCCATGTCTTGGTCAGGTCTGTCTCTATCTTCACATACTGTGAATAAGGGTTCTTGAACAGCTTCTTTCCCTTTTCGTTCCATCCGTGACCTTTTATCAGCACATCATAGAGAGCCACCGCATTGCCCGATTCCTCGATCACGGTTTCCCAATGCACTGGTGAACGGTGCTTCTTCGACGACCCTTGGTAGATATGCGTATAGCGCATCTTCGGGATGAAGTAGTCATCCATCGAGGTCATCAAGTACGGATTCTGGCTCAGCATGTCGTCGAAGCGCTGCGTGCGTGTGTTGATAAACTGATATTTCAGTGTTAGGGGCGAGAACTCCTGATGTGTACTTTCTCTTGTTTGCCATCGATAGGTCCATTCACCGCTGACGATATGCATTTTATAGTAGTCAGGCCGGTTCACGATGTCAGTAGAAATCTTGGCGATGGTCCATGGTGTGGCAAAGAAGCGGCGAGGGCGCTTGAAACGTCCGTTCTTGTCGCGCTTCAGTCGTTCGCTGACAAATGGCGCCACAATGCGTGGAAACTCGACCGAGGCATCGGCACCATATTGATACGTGTTCATGTTGCTTTCCTGCGAACTGGTCTGCCATTCATACGAGCCATGCACGTTGATGTCCAGCTTTTCTCCGCCACGGAAGGCGTTTCTTCTCACAATACCGGCCTTTATTCCAGGTCCCATGCGCCCGATGGTGCGGTTGACAAAGTTGCCCTCCACATAGACGTCCCACGGCTGATCGAACGTGCAGTTCAGCGTCATGTCTAACGTGTCGCGGTCGCGTGGTGCAAACTGAAGGTCAACCGACGAGAAAACGCCCGTGGCGTTCAACTTCTGCACCGTTTGCATGTAGTCGTCATAGCTGAAAGCCTTGCGCGAACGTAGTTTCATGTCGCGGAAGATGACGCGTGGTCTGATGGGCGCATGCTTCTTGTCGCCGCCCCAGAACACCTTCAGGAAACTACGGCCGATGCTGTCTGTCATCTCCTCGCGGAAAGATTTCTTAAGGTTCACCCTCACATTACCCACATACCAAGGGCGCAGGGCCTGTTGTGGCAGCGAGTCGGCCAGCTGCAGACGCAGCTTCGCACGGTTCGCGATATCAAAAGTGTCTGCCAGATACGAGGCATATCCCGGTTGATAATAGTAGTAGCCATTGTTTCTGAATAACTGACTCAGTCTGCTTCTCTCGCCATCGAGCGATGCCACAGAGAACGGCGAGCCATTCACGATTCTGGCTTCGCTTCTGGTTGAGTCGATGAGTGCCTGCATGCCTTCCGGGAAGTTGACGTATTGCAGCGTGTCTATCGTGTAGAGCGTGTCGAGCACCACGGTATAGCCAATCTTCATCTTCTTCCTGTTGCGTTGAGGCACCTCTTGGTAAGTGACGTCGCCATGCATATATCCGTTCTTTCTCAACACCGAACGAGCCACCGAGGCGCGCAGAGCCGGGTTCACCTGGCTCATCAATACCGGTGCCTTGCCAAACGATTTGTTCAGCCACTGTTTGAATTTTCCACTAGAGCCATGTGCGTAGTTGTATATCCACAGTCTGTAGGGGAACGGCGTGCGGTAGTAGCTCGAGCCAAACAGCGCACCGTTAGGCGCTGTGGCCAAGGCTGCTTCTATCTCCTCTTGTGTCTCGATGAAGTAGTCATCGTCCACATAATTCTTATATTCAATCTTTGTGAGTCCTGTGAACAGTTTGTCGTCCTCAGGTACCATTTTCGTGGTGGAGCAAGCACCGGCAAGCACCATCAACAGTAAGCATGCTATATAGTTATTTCTTCTTTTCATATGGTTGTGGTGTCTTGATGCTGTCGTTGCTCTCTTTGCGTGGCAACAGCGAATCCAGTTTGCGTTTCCAGATATAGCCACCGCCATATTCACCGGTGTAACCCTCTAGCCAGTCGTAGATGTTCTGATTGTAGAACAACTTCACATATTGGTTCGATGTCGGCGTCAGTCGGTATTCCATGGACACGTTGTCAAAGAACGACTGGTTCTGGCCATTCTGCTGTGCCTCGCTTCCCGAAGAAACCTTTCCGCCAATCTGCACTTTCAGACGGTTGTTCCAGAATCGCTTTGCAAACTTAAACGAGTAGTCTGTGTGCATCTGTCCCGTGGCATCTGTGCTGTTGTCCAGACCAACGCTCAGGTCAACGGTCTTCAGGGCGTTGCCCGTGATGTTGTTGATCTCACTTTCCAGGAACGAGCTCAGTGCCGAGTTCATCGAGAAACCGCTGGTGTTTCCGTCGGCCAGATACATGCCTGTGGTCAGCATGGTGACTGCCAGCTTGCCGCGCTGTTCGGGCGTCATGGCCTGCAGTTCGCTGGAGATGCTCATGTCTTCAGGTGCGTTGATGATGAATTGCAGTCCCATGTTGTTCAGTGTCTGTGTGATCACTACGCCGCAGTCGAACAGCACACTTCTCGACGCCTGTCCCTCGCTGCCCACACTGGCACGGTTGCGCTCTGTTGCTGTGATGTTCAGCGTGGGGTTCATGGCATCGCCGGTGAATTCCACGTAGCTACCGTCTTGTATGGTGAAGGTCTTCAGCGGTATGACTGGCAGCGAGTATTTCATCTCGCCGCTGGTCAGTGTGTATCTGCCGTTCAGCGTCAGGCTCTCTGTGTTGTTGAATCGCATGCGCAGGTCGCCACCGCCAAACAGATCCACATAGTTGCTGAGGTCTGCGTTGAGGCCGCACTTTACGTGTGCACCCGGGTCAATGCTGATGCGCAGGTCCATGTCCATGCCCTCGGGAGCCGGACGCTCAATGACCATCTGCGTGGAATCGCTGAAGTCGGTGAACTTCACCAGCTCGTCCAACTGGTTGTCTGTGGATAGTGGAGAGTCTAATAATAAATAGGTGAGGTCTGTGGTGCCCAGCACGTCGAGCTTGCCCAGCACCTTCAGACGGTCTATCGGACCACGCATCACGGCAAAGAAGTTCACGAAAGCCTTGCCGAAAGCCAGTGACTTGGCGGTCTGTTTAGCGTTGATAAGCTGATAGTTTGTGGCCCTCATGCGCACATCCATGCTCATGTTGTCCATGTCGCCAAAGTCGATGAAACCCTGGATGTTCAGCGGGTTGTCGTTGTAGGCATACATGGTGAAGTTCTCCAGCAGCAGTTTCGAGTCCTGTATCAGCACAGGGTCGTTGTCGAATCGCAGACGAATGCCGTAGGGGATGCTGATCAGGTAGGCCGAGTCGAGCATCACCTCACCATCCATGTCGAGTTTGTCCAGTGAGCCATTCACGCTGATATCTCCTTCGGCATATCCCTCCAGACCAATCAGCTGGTCGGGTATGAATCCGTTGATGAGCGACAGTGGCGCATGCATCAGCGACAGGTTGGCATCCAACTGCTCTTTTCCGCCCGTCTCCTTCTTGTTGCGGTAGTTACCCTTCAGCTGGGCCACCTCTCGGCCGTTCTGCATCATGGTGCCTTCCACGGCATGCGTCTGGTCCTCACGTTGCAGATACACAAACTCCGTGGCGATGGTGCCCATCGCACTTCCTTCGTAGGTCATCTGTTTCACCTGCATGTCGCTGGCCACAGATATCTGTCGTTGCTGGTCCATCATCAGGTGATAGTCGCCATCCAGCTGGCCGGTGATGCGTGGCACGTAGGGTAGGGCTGCCGTGAGCTGTGCTAGGTTGATGTGGTGCAGACTGACGGTCAGGTCCTGCAGCAGTGTGGAGTCCTGACTCTCCGAATAGACCTTGATACCTGTCCCGTCGTCGGCCAGCAGGTCCACCTTTGCCTGCAGCTTGAAGTCGTTGCGCAGGAACAGGAAGTTATCTTTGTTCAGTGCAAACTCCTTGTAGCCGATGGTCGGGCGGCTAGGCATCAGTGTGAAGCGCAGACCGTCGCTCTCCATCTCTACCTTCGTGCCCAGTCGCAGGCCCATGTCGCCATTACTGTCGTAAAAGCGCACGCCCAGGCTCAGACCGTGCTCCTGCAGCAGTCCGTCGGCTGTGGCGGTGAAGACAAACTGCGGGTTGCGGCGGTTGTTGGCCACTCGGCTTTGGAAGGTCAGTCCGTGGTCGCTGTCTTTCAGCGTCACCATGATGGTGTCTATGCGGGTAGAGTCGGCATTCAGTCCGTAGATATGTGCCTGTCCGTTGATGCCATGCTCGGCAGAGGTGGTCAGGTCGATGCCCAGGTCTTTGAAATCAATGTTTTGCGACACGCGCAGAATATCGGCGAAGGGATTCTCGCGGCCACTGCTCACGTACAGGCGCATCGTGGGCAACAAGCGTTTGATGGCCTGCTGGTCTATCGCCCTGCGATTGTTCAGCTCCATGATGGTGTCGCCGAGTATGGTCAGCTTGTCTATCAGCTTCTCGTAGTTGCCGCTGGCATCAAACTTCACGATGAGGTTGCCGTTCTGCAGTCGGGCATAGGTGGTGTCGGGTTGTGCGCTGATCAGCACACCCAGGTTTTCCGGATGGAACGTGTTGGCCGAGTCGCGCAGGTAGATATCGCTGAACAGTCCGCTCAGCTTATGACTCTGCTTCAGGTCACTGTTCACGTTGAAGTTGCCCGCCAGTCCTATCTGCAGCGGCTCTTCCATGATGCCCAGCGCGTAGAGGTCCAGCAGGTTCAGTTGGGTGCTGACGCCCAGTTGCGAGATAGCCTCTTTCTGTCCGATGCGTGCATCCAGACAGATGTCGCCATCGAACACGCGGTTTCTGCCGTTCACCTCCAGTTGACCGTGACCGTTCTTCAGGTGTCCCATCAGCAGGATGCTGTCCAAGTGTAGCTTGCCGTATTGCAACTTGCTGATCTCGCCCTCGGCATCCATCCACGACTTGCGGTTCTGGAAGTCCAGTCCCTGTCCTTTGGCAAAGAACATAGCACTCAGGTCGTAGAGCGAGTCTTTGGGCAAGAAGGCATGCAGGTCCAGTCGATGTATGTCAATGTCGGCCTGATAAGCCTCAGTATTCTGGTTAAACTGCAGGTCGGCCATCATGCTGCGTTCCCCCGGCCATTGCTGTGCAAACAGGTGCGCATTGTATTGCGGACCGTTGATGTCGGCATCGCCGTTCAGTGTCAGTCCACCTGGGATACGTATGTTGTTTGGCAGACCGAACATCGGTGTAAGGAAGCCCATGTTGAAGGTCTCGGCCCTCAGGTCGAGCTGTGCCAACAGCTTGTCGGTGTCCATCAGGTTGCCCACTTTTCCGTTGGCTTCCAGGCGGAATGCCGTAGGCAACTCAGCCACCAGCTCGTGTATCTCCGCCTCTTTCATGTTGCCATCCATGCGTCCTCTCAGTGTCAGGGGCATAGCAGGCCAGTGGCGCACCATCGTGGCGTCCAGGTCGGGCGCAAACACCAGCATATCTTTCATGGCCAGATGTGCCAGCATGTCGATGTGCATCTGTCCGGGGTTGACAGAGTCGGCTATGTTGAAGTCCACATCCACGTTGCCGCTGATGTCCGACTGCGGTGTGCAGAGCCTTAGCGAAGCCAGTTTCGCATTCGTGTCGCTCACGCTGACGGCGCCGTGCAGTTCGGTGATTTCCAGTCCGCCTTGCTCCTTCAGGGCCGCCTGTCTGACAATCAGTTTGGTCAGCGGGCTTTTGAAGGCAATCGAGTCGATGCTCACGTTGATGTCGGTCAGTGCTATATGACTGTAGTCCATGCCCCTTTGCTGGCGCGGTTCGTAGGGCAGGTCATAGTAGGCCCGGCCGTTTTTCCAGTCGAAATGACCTATTCTGTAGTCCTCTTTGCCCAGGTCGATGTCGCCATCCAGCATGTTTGCCTCGCCGATATAGCCACCCACGAGCATCGAGTCGCCAGGCATGTGCAGAGCCACCTGCGTGTTTCTCACGGCCAGCTTCTCTATGCCGATGCGCCATAGCAGCGGTTCAGACTCTGTGGTATCTACGGCAGCCGTGTCGCTCATCAGTATCGTCACGTTGGCATCATCCAGCGCGATGGTGCTCAGGTCCACTTTGCCGGCCAGTAGGTGTATCTTGCTGGGCTCCAGTTGCAGTCGGCCCATCGCGCCCTTCACCTGGATGTCGGGTATCAGGCTCAGTGTGTTCACCTTGGCCTCGCTGATGCTCAGCTCGTCCACCACCACGTTGCCCACCAGCAGTGGCAACAGTCTGACGTCTATCACCACGCGCTTGATGTCGGCTACGGTGTCGGCTGTCTCGCTTTTCACCACCACGCCATCCACACCCAGATCCAGCGGGAAGTCCAGGTCCACATGTTCCACGGAAATATCGTAGCCCGTCTGCTCAGAAGCCACACGCGCCACCTGCTGTACCATCCAGTTTTGTACGGGTGGTACATATAACAAAATAAAGAGCAAAAGAAACAATAAAACCGGAATGAGGATCACTATCCCTATCCGTTTAACCGTTTTACTCATATTATACATATTTATAACGAGTGCAAAAGTAAATGTTTTTTTCGATATACACAAGTATTACAGGCCCTTTTTATTGGGGTAATAGGAAGTATATGTCCATTTTTGTCTCTCAATACTTGCTGTTTTGCTCCCCAATACTTACCAAGCAGCATCCTTGTTTCTCCACTCTTGTCATCTCATATTTCCCCTTTTGCTCCGATTCTAGAGTCTAGAATTCATGATTCCAGACTCTAGAACCGTTCAATCTAAACTCTAGATCAGTCCCATCTAGACTCTAGAATTCCCGAATCCAGACTCTATATCAGCATCAAAACTAAAGGAATTGCAGCGCAATACTGGCACTATTAGAAATCAAAACGCCTCATATTGCTGATGAAAAGTGCCCCTCCTAATTGCTGGTAGCTCAGATTTCCTCCCCCTTGGGGAGGTTAGGAGGGGGTCTGGTACGAAAAAAGCCCGATTAAATCGGGCTTCTGTAGTTGCGGAGGCAGGACTCGCGCTCGGCCCTTTGGGACGCTTCGCTTTGCGAAGAACTGCGACCGGGAGCATGTGAGAGTCTGCCGTAGCATACGAAAAAAGCCAGTCGAATTGACTGGCTTCTGTAGTTGCGGAGGCAGGACTCGAACATGGGCCCTCGAGGTTATGAGCCTGGCGAGCTACCAACTGCTCCACTCCGCGATGTGATTTCTATGCTTTGCAGAGGGGTGTCCCTCATTTGCGGCTGCAAAGGTACGGCTATTTTTCGAGATGACCAAATTTTTCTGCATCTTTTTTCATTTTTGGCATCTTTTCCACCCAAAAGCTTGGCTGTTTAAAATAAAAACCGTACTTTTGCACAATACTAAATTAGTGTGCAATGTCAATATCCAAAACCCGACAACTATTGGTTGATGTCGCCAGACAACTGTTTGCTAAGAACGGTCTTGAGAATACGACGATGAACGATATCGCCCAGGCTTCTGGTAAAGGGCGACGTACGCTTTATACCTATTTTAAGTCGAAGGAGGATATCTACTATGCTGTCATCGAGACAGAGCTGGAGCGACTGAGCGACAAGCTCGATGAGGTGGCTGCACGCAAGATTAGTCCGCAGGAGAAGGTCATCGAACTGATCTATACCCATCTGAGCATGATTCGTGAGACGGTGGTGCGCAACGGTAACTTGCGTGCCGAGTTCTTCCGCAATATATGGATGGTGGAGAAGGTGCGCCGCCATTTCGACGATGCCGAGGTGGAGCTGTTCCGCAAGGTGTTTGCCGAAGGAAAGGAAGACGGCGAGTTCGACATCGATAATGTCGATCTGGTGGCCGACATTACCCACTACTGTATCAAGGGCCTGGAGGTACCTTATATATATGGTCGTCTGGCACGAGGCATGACCGAGGAGGCTACGAAGCCTCAGGTGGCCAAGTTCGTGTATGGCGCACTGGGAAAGAAAAACAAGATTTAGTAATTTTAATAATTAAAACAAAAAATGGGATTGTTAGAAGGTAAGACTGCACTCATCACTGGTGCAGCACGCGGTATCGGTAAAGCTATCGCACTGAAGTTCGCCGCTGAAGGCGCAAACATTGCATTCACCGACCTGCAGGTCAACGAAGAGACAGAGCAGGAGATTGCTGCTCTGGGCGTAAAGGCAAAGAGCTATGCTTCTAATGCTGCCGACTTCGCTCAGACCGAGGAAGTGGTGAAAGCCGTTAAGGAGGAATTTGGTTCAATAGATATTCTGGTGAACAATGCTGGTATCACCAAGGACGGACTGATGCTTCGCATGACCGAGCAGCAGTGGGATGCTGTGATTGCCGTTAACCTGAAGTCGGCATTCAACTTCATCCACGCTTGTGTGCCCGTGATGATGCGTCAGCGTGGTGGTTCTATCATCAACATGGCATCAGTAGTAGGTGTGCATGGTAATGCTGGTCAGGCTAACTACGCCGCTTCTAAGGCTGGTCTGATTGCACTGGCTAAGTCAATCGGTCAGGAGATGGGCCCCAAGGGTATCCGTGCTAACGCCATCGCTCCTGGTTTCATCGACACCGCAATGACTCAGGCTCTGCCCGACGAGGTTCGCAAGGAGTGGTGCAACAAGATTCCTTTGCGTCGTGGTGGTACCGTCGAGGATATCGCTAACTGCGCTACCTTCCTGGCTTCCGACATGTCAAGCTACATCAGCGGACAGGTTATCCAGGTTGACGGTGGTATGAACATGTAATTGAAAAAATAACCCAACCCCAACCCCTCCACCATGGAGGGGCTTTTTGATTAATAGGACTATGGACGTAGTTTACGAGGACAATCATATTATCATCGTCAACAAGCAGAGCGGAGAGATCGTGCAGGGCGACAAGACTGGCGACCGGCCTCTTTCTGACATTGTGAAAGACTATATCAAAGAGAAATACCAGAAGCCTGGCGAGGTGTTTCTGGGGGTGGTGCATAGGTTAGACCGTCCTGTGAGCGGACTGGTGGTCTTTGCCCGCACGTCGAAGGCGTTGACGCGTCTGAACAAGATGTTTGCCGAGGGACAGGTGCACAAGACCTACTGGGCACTGGTGCAGGGCTGTCCTGAAAAGGATGAGGACTTGTTGACGCACTGGCTGACGCGCAACGAACAGCAGAACAAGAGTTATGCCTATCAGCGCGAGGTGCCGCGGTCTAAAAAGGCACAGTTGAAGTATCGGGTGCTGAGTCGGGGCGATAACTACTCGCTGGTGGAGGTGCAACTGATGACGGGGCGCCATCATCAGATACGCTGTCAGCTGTCGGCCATCGGCTGTCCTATCAAGGGTGACCTGAAATACGGCGCCAAGCGCAGCAATGCCGACGGCAGCATTTCGCTGCAGTCGCATCGGGTGGAGTTTGTGCATCCTGTGTCTAAACAGACTATCTGCCTGGAGGCTCCGCTGCCGCCTGATCCCCTTTGGAAGAAGTTTTAAGAACTATGATATGAGGAAAGTGGCACTTTACCATGCGTAAAGTGCCACTTTTCTTGTGGAAAAGCGGCACCTTGCTGATATGATTCTTAGGTGTTTTTACAGATAGAGGGGGTGGCGTGCTTAATGATAGCCCGATGTCAACTTCTCGTTGACGATAGCCAGGATTTCCGCCTCGTGAAGGTCGGACCGGCTGATGAGATCCTGTGCCTCTGAAATCAGTTCCTTGGCTTTGGTGTGGTCTTTCAGTTGTCTGGCGTTAAGCTTCACCTTCAGGCCGGCACCGATGACGGCCGCACGAGCAGCCAGTGCACCTATACCGGCATCGCTGGCATTGGCAGGACTGCCCTCTTTGGCCATGGCCTTGCAGATAATGAATGCCTGCATAGCGGATTTCATCGTGCGCAGTGGCACTTGAGCGGCATAGAGGGTGGCCTCCTGGATGGCTTCTGTGCGCAGGGCCTTTTCCTGTTCGTTGACGTTGGGCATGCCAATGGCTGTCCTCAGCCTGTTGTAGGCGATGGCATCTTCGTCTGTCAGGTGGAGCAGCGTTGTTGTCAGGTCTTGTCCCATGGCGGCCCAATCCGAGAATTCTTGCCATCGTTCCTCCCATCCTACCTTGGCCGACGAGAGGTTGGCAACCATCGTGCCTAGGGCGGCAGCCAGTGTTCCCATGTAGGCGGCAATGGTGCCTCCGCCGGGCGCGGGATTCTCGCGTGTGGTGTCTTCGGTGAATGCTTTCACGCTGAGGTCCACAAGTTTGCGAGGCGCCTCTTCTTTTTCTCTCTTCTCGTCCTCCAACAGGTATTCTATCACCTGTTTGCGCACGTTGAACGGCTTCACTGTGTCGAGTCCCATCGACTTGATAGCGATCTTGATGATGTCGTCTTCAGGCACGCCGAGCGAGCGATGCTGCTTCTCCAGGAAGTGTTTGCCGGCATCAATCAGGGTCTTTTTGCTCACGGCTCCCACCAGTTCAGTGCCCGTGATGCGGATGCCACGGCTTTGAGCGTAGCGGCATACTTCGTCGAAGGCCTTGTGTATGGGGGTCACGTCCAGGTCGGTGATGGTCATTGTCAGTTCGGCAATGCCATATTCATCGACATATCTTCCGAAGGCTTCGGTACATTTCAGTGTGCCTGGCTTCATCATGGGTTGTCCTAGGTCATCGTAGATGATGGCGCCCGTGGGTAGGTTGCCTTCGCGCATCGGACGTCCGGCCTCGCGCACATCACCTGCAATAGCGTTGGCACTGCGTGCCGAGGTGGTGTTGAGGTGGAAGTTGATGGTAGCCTTGTGCTGTTCCATGTCATGACAGGAAGCACTTCCGACGTTTCTTTCTTCGATTATCATACTGAATAATTCATTAGGTCCTTCTTATGTGTAGTTAATATCTTGTTGCAAAGATACATACTTTTTTTCTTTTTAACAAATATTTAGTAAAAAAAAGCCCCATCGTCAGGTTTTTGGTCTGACCATCGGGCTTGTATGCTAGCATCTTTTAGCAAAATGTTCTTTGTTTGAACGTTTGCGAGGCTTCCTTTGTGTCCCGTTGGTGCTTCTGACCTGGATGTGACGGGCGAGCCTACTTCATGCAACGTATCACTTTCTTGTAGTAACTGTTGGTGGCCCTTATGCTGTAGCAGGGACCGCCGTTCCACAAACGTATCGCCTTTTCGATGTTGTTCGTCTTGTTGTGATACGATTGAATCAGGAGGAACATCTCTTTCGACTTTCTGACATCATAACGGTCGTTCATCGAGTACCTCAGTTTGCGGCCCAACTTCTCAAGAATCTTGTTGCACTCCTTGACACAGATGGGCGTGATCTGCATGGCGCCTACCGAGTTCCCACTCACGGCGTTTGGATTTCCTCCGCTCTCTACCTGAATGATGGCCTCCATCACGGGGGTCCAGTCAAACGGGGCTAAGCTTTCGCTTCTAGTTACTGCCTCAGCTCCGAGAGGCATCAGGGTTAGAATCGACAAGCTTAGACAGATTTTCTTCATTAGTCTTGTCATATACTTTATTTCTTTCGCTGGACCCCTGTGATATGCGCGATTCACCAACGGGAAGACATCGGCATGGCCTATGTTTTGGGACATGGGTGCTTCGTTTTATTTCGCGTATCAAAAGAGGAGTCCGTGGTTATGTAGTTATAGATCTGGTGCAAAGGTAGTTATAATATTTTGATTATACAAATTTTTCTTAAAAAAAATCCGATCGCCAGGTTTTATCCTGCCAATCGGACTTGTTTATAGCATGTTTGCAAAATGTTCTCTTTTGAACGTTTGCGGGGCATTTTGAGTTTCCCATTGATGGCCTGTGGTCATCGCTTGTGGGAATGCCTACTTTATGCAACGCATCACTTTCTGATAGTAGCGATTAGTAGCCTTTACGCTGTAGCGGGGTCCGCCATTCCACGAACGTATAGCCTTTTCGACGTTGTTCGTCTTGTTGTGATACGATTGAATCAGGAGGAACATCTCTTTCGACTTCTTGACATCGTAACGGTCGTTCATCGTGTATCGCAAATCGCGTCCTAGCTTCTTCAGAATCTTATTGCATTCCTTGACGCAAATAGGGGTGATCTGCATGACGCCTACCGAGTTCCCACTCACGGCGCGTGGATTTCCTCCGCTCTCTACCTGAATGATGGCCTCCATCACGGGGGTCCAATCAAACGGGGCTGAGCTCTCGTTTCTTGTGGCTGCCCCAACACTAAGGGGCATCAGGGTTAGAATCGATAAGCTCAGACTTACTAGCTTCACAAATCTTTTCATATACTCTATTTTATGGGGCTTTGCCAAGGCCCTCGTTTCTTTGCGTACAGTGCGTATGCCCGTCACGGGGAACGCCTGTTATCCTGAATTGCGGTGCAAAGTTAGGTATATTCTTTTGAAGAATAATCAAAAGTGAAAAGTTTTGTGCACGCACACAAAGGTTTTATTGACTTACATCAATTATTCGTTAATCCAGTTCGACCACGGTAATACCGGCGCCGCCAAACTGTACATGTTCGTCGCGGAAGTGGCTGACATTCGGCACGGTAGCCAAGTATTGACGGATGAGTTGGCGCAGAATACCGCTGCCTGTACCATGCAGAATGCGCACGCTCGACACGCCCATCAGGATGGCATCGTCGATGAAGTAGGTCACGGCATTGATGGCTTCGTCGCCACGCATGCCGCGTACGTCCAGATCCTGTCGGAATTTGGTTTTACGTTCGTCTATGGTGTTGCGTGTCATGCGCGAGGTCTGAATGGCCAGACCCTCATGTTTTGAGGCTGCCTGTTCGGCGCTGGCCTTTGCCTTCTCTCTTTCCGAAGCGGTCTCCAGACGGTCAATTCGCATCTTGGTCTTCATGCCGCCAAAGATGACGGTGGCCATCTTGCCATCTATCTTCTCTACCTCGCCCAAAGAGGTGAGGCCTTTGATGCGCACGATGCTGCCCACCTCGATGGGAGCCGATGCTGTCGTTGCTGAGGGGGTGCTGGGTTTCAGCGATTGGGCAAGGCTCTCTGTTGTTGCTTCTGAAAGGGCCGCCTTCTTTTTCTTTTCCTCTTTTCGCTTCTTGCGCTCTTGTATCTGGCGCATCTTGCGTTCTATCATCTCGTCGTTGGCACGTGTGTCAATGTCGGTGACTTGCTGCTTGAAGGTTTCCAGCTCTTCGCGAATACGGCGTGTGGCCTCTTTCTCGGCTTGTTGTTCGCGTATCTCGCGGATGGCATTCTCAATCTTCTTGTTTGTTTGTGCCAACAGCTCTTCGGCTTGTTCCTTGGCGCGGCGCAGAATCTGTTTGCGTTCCTGCTCAATCTCCTCGATGCTCGCCTCCAGTTTCTCGCCCTTCTGCTCCAGGCGCTTCTCGTGCTGGTGGATGGTCTGGCGCTTGCCTTCCCAGTAGCGCTTGTCGCGCACGATGTCCTGCAGGTACTTGTCGCTCTGGATATATTCTGTTCCCACAATCTCTGAGGCATCGTTGATGACCTCCTCGGGCAGTCCGGTATTGCGGGCAATCTCAATGGCAAACGAAGAGCCCGGCTGGCCGATGCTCAGTTGGAAGAGGGCCTTCATCTGATGACGATCGTAGAGCATGGCACCGTTCACCACACCTTTGTGGTCGTCGGCAAAGTGCTTCAGGTTCTGATAGTGGGTGGTGATGATGGCAAAGGCGTGCTTCTTCCAGAACTGTCGCAGCACGGCCTCGGCTATGGCACCGCCAATCAGTGGCTCCGTACCACCGCCAAACTCGTCGATCAGCAACAGCGTGTGCTCGTTGCAGTTGCGAATCATCTGTTTCATGTTCATCAGGTGGCTTGAGTAGGTTGACAGGTCGTCCTCGATGCTCTGCTCATCTCCAATGTCTATCATGATGTTTCTGAACAAGCCACATGACGAACGCTCGCTCAAAGGAATACTGAGACCGCACTGCAACATGTACTGCAGCAGACCTACGGTCTTCAGACATACTGACTTACCGCCGGCATTAGGACCCGAGATAATCAGGATAGATGCACCATCAGCCTCTTTCTTGTTGCCCAGCAGGGTGACGTCTAGCGGCACCACTTTCTTGTTTTGCTTCTCCAGCGAGTGGGCCAGCAGTGGGTGCACGGCTTGGATCCAGTCGATATGTGGCGTGTCGCCAACGTGTGGCTCATAGGCTTTCTGTGCTTTGGCCAATTCTGCCTTAGCCCTGATCAGGTCTATCTGAGCCAGAAACTGGTAGGAGTCCAGTATATCCTTGACGTGCGGACGTACCTCGTCCGAGAATACCGTCAGTATTCGGATAATCTCACGACGTTCCTCGGCTTCCAGTTCGCGGACGCGGTTGTTGGCCTCAACCACCTCTGTTGGTTCTATAAAGACGGTCTTGCCAGTGGCACTTTCATCGTGCACAATACCGCTGATCTTGCGCTTTAGCCCAGGTGCGATAGGTATCATAAGGCGCCCGTCGCGTATGGTTGGCGCTGCGTCTTTATCTACCAGTCCTTCGCGCTGCGCACTATGTAATATACTATATAATGTACGCGAGATGCTACCCTCAGTCTTGGCCAACTCATGGCGAATGCTGGCCAGCGTCATGGTGGCACCATCTTTGATCTTTCCGTATTTGTCGATGATAGAGTCGATGCGACGTATCATGGCTGGGAATGTCATGATGTCGGTGGTCAGTCGTTGCAGGGCAGGATAGGGGTAGGTCGTCGTCTCGCCTTTCTCCTCGCCATCCTTGTTCAGGTAGGCCACAATCTTGCTGATGGTCTCCAGCGAGCGGCGCAGGTCGAAGAGCTCCTGCTCTTCAAAGTGTGTGCCAGCCATGCGGATGCGTGCCACGGCTTCGCGCACGTCAAAGAAATATTGTAGGGGGAAATCGTCGGTGGTCTCTTGCAGTCGGCGGAACTCACGAATCTGTTCCAGCCATTCGTTCACTTCGCTGGCAGAATCAGAGAAGTGGACCTCGTCAACTTTCTCGCGTCCCAGCGAGCTGAGACAGTGTCCACGCAAGAGAGAACGAATATCTTCAAAACCAATCTTATATTCGTAATTATTTGGATAAATCATGGTGCAAAGATACAAATTTACCATGATATTGCAAAAAAGTTGCTGAAAAATTTGCAGGAGTGGAAAAATACTCGTACCTTTGCACCCGCTTTGAAGCAGTTCGAGCACTGGAGAGATGGTAGAGTGGTCGATTACAGCGGTCTTGAAAACCGCCGTGCTGAGAGGCACCGGGGGTTCGAATCCCTCTCTCTCCGCAAAAAGAAAGAGCAATCCAATAGGGTTGCTCTTTTTTTTGCTTCTAGAGAGGGATATCTCATACCCCGGTCGGGGGTTCTTGCTTCACTCCGTTTCGCAAGCGCCCCTTCGGGTCGAGCACGAATCCCTCTCTCTCCGCAAACTATATAACTTTGTACCCACGTAAGAAGACTACTGGGGAAGTCAAGTGGTGGTCAAATACGACTAACAGAAACGTGTTACATTTTGTGTTCCGCAAGAAAATGGATGTATTTTGTTTCCCATCACGTCTTGCAGAATGGCAAACGCTGCATCGCCTGTGCAGTGACTGGTGTAGAAATGTGTCTGAGGATAGGCTTCCGTCAACCTGCTGGAAAGTGCTGTGAGTTTGACTTCGTCCTCATGATTGTCGAGCAGATGAAATCCTCCGACAACCATCTTTACCGGCAACGGACATGCTGCAAGGATGTTTTCCAACCCACTGTGAGCACATCCCGTAAACAACAAGCCTTTTGTGTACAAAGCCAGCTCGTGGCGGAAATCATCATGAACGTACTGCCCCTGCTTGTCTTGAACGAAAAGGTGCTGATTGCCTTCTGGCATCGGATGAAGGTGGGGTATGTGTGCTATGACATAGATGTCGTCGCCTATGCTACCACTATGATTAATCTGCAGCAACCGTTCTTGCGGGAATTCCGGCCATTCGGTGGTAATCGAGTGCAGATATCGGCGTTTAGAATAAAACATGCCGCTGATGGCATCGGGAGAGACAATGACCTTTGCCTTCTTATTGATGTCCATAAAATGCTTCAGTCCTCCTGCATGGTCGCTATGTCCGTGTGAGATAAATACATAGTCAACACTGCTGAGGTCTTTCCCTAAACGCTCTGCATTGCGGATCAGTATGTCGCTGGCTCCCGTATCAAGCAGGATGCAGTGCTTCTCCGTTTCGAGAAGGATAGAAAGACCATGCTCTGTTTCAAAAGCTGGATTGATGGTCCTGTTATCTGATAATACTGTCCATTCCATGCTTCGATGCAAATCACTTGCCTAATGTCGGCATCACATACACGGGCTTCTCTTCGTGGTTGTTGCAGTCGTGATGATTGCAGGCTTCAAGAGAGTCTTTCAGTTCACCATTCAGATAGGCCTGGAGCACATCCTCAATTGTTCCATGACATCCCCTGACCACAGTGATGCCGTGAGCAGATAGCTTGTTGTAGGCTCCCGTCCCCATGTTGCCAGCCAGCATCAGGGTGATGCCCATCTCTTGCATAACTGATGCTATGTTCGACTTGCAGCCACATCCTTCAGGCGAGTCTAGTCGCTCTTGTTTTACTACCTGGTTTTGTTCGTCGAGTGTTACTATGCTATAATAAGCGCAGTGTCCGAAATGGTCGTCAACCATGCCGTCGCGTGTAGGTATTGCTATTAACTTTGTCATTATTTCAACATTACAATTTGTTCAAGTGATAATATTTGTGCAAAGTTACTCACAAATCCTCGCTTTCCATATAATTGCAGCTATATTTAACAAAATATGGCACAAACCTCGGCGGAAGGCTATTGTTATTTGGCCTGTTTGGATTGGCAATAGAGCCACTATAGCGATGCAATAGTGGCAGTTTTGAGATGCAATAGTGGCACTTTTGGGGCGGATCTAGCCCCTGGATGAGCTGCGCGCAGCCCCTGGACGGGGTGAATCTAGCCCCTGGATGCGATGCTTCTAGGGGCTAGATTCGTGTTTTCTAGGGGCTGGAACAAATGGGGGAGTGCCACTATTGCAGAGCAGAAGTGGCGGTTGGGCTGCGCCAGAGTGCCACTATTGGGTGGCGAAAGGGGCGCGATGGCAGAAAGAATCAGTGGTTGATGGGGAGTGTTAGCACAAACCTTGCGCCGGCGGTGTAGGTGGTGTCCAGGAAGATGTCGCCGTGCAAACCTCTGGCCAGCGAGCGGGCGATGGAGAGGCCGATGCCCGTGCCGTCATAGTACTCGTTGAGCTGTACAAACTCGGTGAAGATGTGGTTGGCCTCCTCGGGTGGCACGCCAATGCCGGTGTCTTCCACGATGAAGCATATCTGATCATTGGCCACCTCTATCTGCAGCGTGACGCGCTCCTTACGACTGCCTACAGACACGCCTGTGGCCTCGGCCGGGCGGGTGAACTTGCGGGCATTGTCGAGTATCAGGGTCAGCGCCTTGACGGCATGCGCCTTGTTGGTTGTGATGTGCTGCACCTCGGCCTGTTGCGACAGCTTGATGTCGAAGTTGAGGTGCGAGGCCTCTTTGATGCCACATTCCTCAACGGCCTGTGTTGCAATCTCGATGGGCATGACGTTGTCCTGGCAACAGTCGCATATCTCGTGGTTGGTGTCGCTGAGGTCCAGCATCTTGTCTATGAGGTCGGTGATGCGCTTGCTGTTTTCTTCAATCTTCTTTTTGGCTTCTTGCAGGTTCTCGCCGCTTAGTTCGATGTTTGGACTAGCCAGTACTTGGGTGAAGCCCGTCAGGATGTTGAGTGGCGTGCGTATCTCGTGTGATATCTGCTGAATGAAGTTCGTCTTCATTCTCGATGACTCCTCAGCACGCTTGTTGGCTTCAATGAGCTGATGGTTGGTGGTGTCCAGCTTGTCGTAGGCATCCTCCAGTTTCCGATGCTCTTGTTTCAGCTTCTTCAGGTGGTTGCGGTGGTTGAGGATGATGACGCCAAAGGAGATGACAATCAAAAACAGACAGACGGCGATGGCCACCAGTCGCATCTGGTAGAGCTTAGACCGCTGTTCGGCAATCTGGCGCTCCTTGCCCTGAATGTCATAGACGGCAGCCACCTCGGCAGCCAGACTCAGCTTCTGCTGGTTGAGTGCCGAGTCGTAGATCTGTGCCACCCGGTTGGCGATGCTCAGTGCCGAGTCGATCCTGCCGGCCAGCATGTTAGCTTGATATTTCGGGATGTAGTAGCGACCAATATTCTCGAGGTCGTTTTCCAGATTGCCTTCGAGCATATATTGATCCAGCAGACGATAGTTGTCGGCCGCCTCGCTGTAGCGTTGTGTCTGCAACAGGTATTCGTTGTTGTTGATGATGTTGCCTGTCACCTTAGAAGTCTGCGTTGACAGGTAGTCGTTGTAGGCCTTTTCTGCTTCGTCGTTACGGCCTTGTGCATGAGCCAGCAATGCCTTGCAATAGCAGATTTCCGCTTTCATCTCGTCTTGAAAGACGCTATCCCTATGAGGATGCTTGTCGGCCAGGAGATAGAGCGAGTCCTGTCGCTGGATCCATGGCGCGGCCTCATTGTAGAGCCCCTTCTCGATGTAGATACGCGCAATGGCGTTCATCGTCTTCTGGCATTCGCGGTAGTCCAGCGGCCAACTGTGAATGCTCAGTCGGTTGCGTACGCCCTGCAGCGCCCGTTGATAGCTCTCGGCCGCCTTCTGCGTCTGTCCCAGGTTCAGTTGGCAGTTGCCAATGATCTGAGCAATGTCGTGATGATCGATGAAAGAGTTGTGACCAGCCGCCTTCAACTTCTTATCCACGGTGAAAGCCACGTTGAGCGCTTCGTCGTAGCGCTTCATCTCGCAGAGCAGACGTACGTAGTTGTTGTAGGAATAGACATAGCACTCCACGTCGCACAGGTCTGTCAGCTTCTTCACGTTGATGTTGTCTAGCTGTTCGTAGAGTGCAAACGATGTGCGATACTCTTCTCTGAGATTATAAGCAACGGTCTTGTAGAAGATGACCCTGACCTTTGACAGTTCTCCCTCCTGCTCCAGACTGTCGATGACCGCCAGAATCAGAGGCACATTGCGCGTGTCGCCCACGCGATCGATAATCGAGTCGGCATGATTGGGGATGCCTTCCTCCAGCATGCACGTGGTCGGCTTGTCTTTGGTGCAGGATGTCAGTCCCAGCACCAAGATGGCAGTCAGTAGCAGAAGTTTTCTCGTCATGGTTAAGGCAGTGAAATGTTATTTTCTTAAAGACTGATACTTTCTATACGAAGCCGCTGTATGCCTGCCGGCACACGCACTTCGACGATGTCGCCCACCTTCTTGTTGAGCAAAGCCTGTGCTATGGGCGACTTGATAGAAATCTTACCTTCGCGCAGGTTGGCCTCGTGCGGGCTGGCAATGGTGTAGGTCATGCGGGCATTGTTGGCCAGGTTGGTCATCTCCACCTTGTTCAGCAGCCCGATGCCATCGTTGTTCAGCACCGCCTTATCAATGACGCGCGCATTCTCGAGCACCCGCTGGCGGAAGCGAATCTGACTGAGCAGTCGGCCCTGTTCGCGTTTGGCAGCGTGGTATTCGAAGTTCTCGCTCAGGTCGCCTTTGTCGCGCGCCTCGGCGATAGCGTCTCGCACTTGCGGCAGCTCCACGTTCTCCAGGTGGCGGAGTTCGGCTACGAGCTTGTCGTAGCCCTCTTGAGACATATATTCCATAACGTACTCTCTCTCTCCTTAGTGATTAGATGCTTAGCTCGTCGAGCACCTTGATAAGCTTCTTATTGAAAGGCTTGTCTGTGCGGATACACTCAGAGAATGGCACATAGACAATTTCATTGTTACGAATGCCCACCATCACGTTGCGCTGTCCCTGCTTGATAGCCTCAATGGCGCCAACGCCTGTGCGCGAAGCCAAGATACGGTCGTGTGCAGAAGGTGTTCCACCGCGCTGCAAGTGACCAAGGATAGATACGCGGACGTCGAATTCTGGGAACTCTTTCTTCACGCGGTCGGCATAATATAGGGCACCGCATTTTGGACTTTCGGAGACAATGACGATGCATGACTTCTTCGACTTGCGAATACCTCGTCCCATGAACTGTGATAACTGGTCCACATCGGTTACGTCCTCGGGGATGATGGCAGCCTCGGCACCGCTGGCAATGGCAGAGTTCTGTGCCAGGAAGCCAGCGTCGCGTCCCATCACCTCGACAAAGAAGATGCGCTCGTGCGAGTTGGCCGTGTCGCGGATGCGGTCCACACACTCCATGATGGTGTTCATGGTGGTGTCGTAGCCAATGGTAGAGTCGGTGCCATAGAGGTCGTTGTCGATGGTGCCAGGCAGACCAATCACGGGGAAGTCGTACTCCATGCCGAAGTTGCGCGCACCCGTCAGCGAGCCGTTGCCACCAATCACCACCAGTGCATCAATCTCTTCCTTCTTACAAGTCTCGTAGGCCTGCTGTTGTCCTTCGGGTGTCATGAACTCCTTTGAGCGGGCCGTCTTCAGGATGGTGCCGCCACGGTTGATGATACCACTCACGTCTTCGGTGGTGAACAACTTAACGTCGCCCTTGATCAGGCCGTCGTAGCCGCGATAGATACCTTTGATGTTGAAGCCATTGTAGATGCCGGCACGTGTTACGGCACGAATAGCAGCGTTCATTCCGGGAGCATCGCCACCAGAAGTCAGGATACCGATAGTCTTTATTTTAGTCATAATAATTGTGCAATAATGTTTAATTTACGTAAATCGGGAGCAAAGTTACACATTTTTTTTCGTTGAAGGGCTGATTAAAGGATTTTTAATGTAACTTTGCTTTGCAAAAAGCTGAAAACCAAAGTAATGAGATTTTAGTTTCATCAACCTAAACAATAGTAATAATGAGAAAATTCTTTTTGACAACACTTGCTGTGGCAACTGTGATGTGTGCCCAGGCAAGAGGTGGAGCAGTGGCTCCGAAAAACGAGAAAGGCCCTACGATGGGCTGGAGTTCATGGAACACGTTTTCTGTTCACATTTCCGAGGACATCATCAAAGGTCAGGCCGACGCTATGGTCAGCCAGGGCCTGAAGGATGTGGGCTATGAGTACATCAACATTGACGATGGCTTCCAGTATGGTCGTACGCCCGAAGGAAAGGTGTGCATCCATCCTGAGCGTTTCCCCAACGGACTGAAGGTGGTGAGTGACTATATCCACTCGAAAGGCCTGAAGGCTGGCATCTACAGTGATGCAGGAGACTGCACTTGCGGCAGCATCAGTAATGGCGATGTGAAGAACACCAATGTGGGACTTTATGGTTACGAGCAGATAGACTGCGACTACTACTTCAAAGAGTGTGAGTTTGACTTTATCAAAGTGGACTATTGCGGCGGCATCCACCTGGGACTCAATGAGCAGAAACAGTACAGCCGCATTCACGACGCCATCGTCAATACGGGGCGTGACGTGCGCTATAACCTGTGCCGATGGGCCTATCCGGGCACGTGGTGTCATGATGTGTCAACATCGTGGCGCACCACTGGCGACATCTACGACGGATGGGAGTCGGTGAAAGGCATTTTGAACGAGAACCTCTACATGTCGGCTTACTGCTATGATGGCTGCTATAACGATATGGACATGCTGGAGGTGGGTCGATCGATGACGGCAGAGGAGGATAAGACACATTTCGGCATGTGGTGCATCATGGCCAGTCCGCTGCTGATCGGTTGTAACATGGCAACCATCAACGAGCGTGCGCTGGAGTTGTTGAAGAACCAAGAACTGATTGCCTTGAACCAGGATCCGCTGTGCTTGCAGGCCTACGTTGTGCAGCATACAGGCGATACCTATGTCTTGGCAAAGGACATCCTGACGCTCCACGGAACGACACGTGCTGTGGCTCTCTATAATCCGTCTGACAAGCCCGTGCAGATGAGCGTCAGCTTCGGCGAACTGGACCTTGGGGGCAAGGTGGCCGTGCGCGATGTGTTTGAACATCAGGATTTGGGAACAATGGAGAAAGCGCTCTCAGTGCTTGTACCAGCCCATGGTACCCGCATCTATACCTTGACTGCCGAGCAGCGCTTGATGCGTTATTTGTATGAGGCAGAGACGGCCTTTCTTGGCGATTATCAGGAGGTGTCGAACAACGAGGCGCTGGGCACCGCCAACTATCAGACGGGCGATGGCGCCAGCGGACGAGCCTTTGCCGGTTGGCTGGGCGGTCGCCGCAGCAACTATCTGGAGTGGAAGGATGTCTATGTGGCTGAGGCCGGCGACTATGTGGTTCGCTTCCGTGTCGCTACACAAGACAAGCGCTCGTTTACGGTCGAGGTGAATGGTAACATTGCCGGTGCAATTGAGGCACAAACGCCGGGATGGGGTGACTTCAGAGAGTATGAGATGACCGTCAGTTTGATGGCCGGCTCAAACAGTATCCAGCTGTACAACGAGGATGCCTGGATGCCTAATATTGACCGCATGACAGTGGAGAAGATGGGCGAGACAACAGTCGTGGACCGTAGCTTGGATGAGGCAGCCTCACGGTTGAAGTCGCTGGCCGACGAGAGTAGTCTGCCTGCAGCTTTCTTGCAAAAGGTGAATGGACTGGTGGACAGGGCAACTTCCAACGAACTGACGGCAGATGAGAAGCCCCGCGTGCTGACTGACGTTGACAATATGCTGAAGTCGGTGGTTGCAGTGGTTCCCCTCTGCGAAGAGTTTCAATTGTGGAAAGGCGCTGCCGAGAAGAATGCGGCAGTCAGCATTGAATCTACAGCGCTGAGCACCCTGAACACTTCGATGACTTCTGCCGAGACGAAACTTGCGCAGGCAGAAACACAAGATGCTATTAATAGCGCACTGAACTCGTTGAAGACCGCTGTAAAAAACTATCTGAAGGCGTTGGATGCTCAGCCCAAAGATGGCGAGTCGCTCGACATGACATTGCTCGTCACTAACTATGACTTTTCATCGACCAGCGGTTGGATGGGTAACCCTACCTACCGTTCGGGCTGTGGCGAGGAGTTCAACAAAGATTTCGATATGTATCAGATGCTCTCTGGTATGAAGCCAGGCATCTATACCGTGAGGTGCAATGCCCTCTACCGTGTGGAAAAGAATGAAGGCGACGGGATGTATAAGGCTGGAACGGAAGATATACAGGCCTATTTCTATGTGAACAACCAAATGCAAAAGGTGAAATCGCTGTACTCGGAGGAATGGCCAGAGGCAGAACAGTATGGCAGGGTGGACAACCTGAATGGTTATCCCAACAGTATGCATGCTGCCGAGATGCGATTTGCCGAAGGACATTATCTGAACGAGATGGAATACACGCAGACAACGAAAGCTTCGTTGCGCATCGGACTGAAGACCAGCGGACATCAGGACGATAGCTGGTGCTGCTTTGATAATTTCTCGCTAAGCTATAAGCCACTGCCCGTTGAAACAGGCATACGGCATAGCGAAATGGGAAAGCAGACTAGTCGGGCTTACACGCTCTCTGGCATGAAAGCCAAGGATAAAAATTTGGGTCTGGTGATAAAAGATGGAATAAAGGTGCTCGCTCAATGAGCACCTTTTTTTGTGGCTTTTGTATAGAACATTAGCATTTATTTACTACCTTTGCACTTGAAATCAGTAAAATCGTTTACTATGAGACCTATTTATTACTTCCGACTGGCAGCGCTTTGGCTCGGCATCTGTGCCGTGACAGCCTGCAATAATAACGATGAAAGTAGGCTGCTGCCCACCGACGACAGTAGCCAGTTTGCAAACCTGACGGACGTGGTGCCCGATGCTATTCTGGAGATACGCTACTATGGTACGTACAACTTCGTGGGCACTCGCATCGACGGCTATGAGCAGCCCACAGCCCTGATGACCAAGGTGGCTGCCGACAGCCTGCGCGCCGTGAGCGACGACGTGATGGCGCTGGGCTACAGACTGAAGATTTATGATGCCTATCGTCCGCAGAAGGGCGTGGACCACTTTGTACGCTGGGCAACAAACGTGGCCGATACGCTGATGAAACAGTACTTCTATCCAGACCTGGACAAGAGTGTGCTGTTCGAACAGGAATATATCTACGAGCGTAGTGGTCACACCCGTGGTAGCACGGTGGACCTGACACTCTTTGATATGAAAACGGAAAAGGAACTTGATATGGGCGGAACGTTCGACTGGTTCGGACCGGAAAGTCACCCAGACTTCTGTGGTAATCCTGAAACGGGCGAATATACCGGTGATAACAGCAAGAGCCCCACTGGGCGCTCTATCACCGAACAACAGTTTGCCAACCGCATGATACTCCGCCAGGCTATGATGCGTCATGGCTTCAAACCACTTGACTCTGAATGGTGGCACTTCACACTGAAGAATGAGCCATTCCCAGATACTTATTTTACATTCCCTGTTAAACAATTAAACTAAATGAGAAAAACAATTTTGAGCGCGCTGATGATGCTCGCTACGTGCGTAAGTGCACAGAATGTACAGTTGCATTATGATTTCGGTCGTAACATCTACTCTAACGAGGAGGCTGGTCGACAGAAGGTGACAATGACCCTGGAGCAGTTTAAGGCTGACCAGTGGGGTTCGTGGTTCTACTTCGTTGATATCGACTTCAGTCGTAAGTTCACAGAGGCTGCCTATGCTGAGATCTCGCGTGAATTCAATATTGGTAGTAAGGGTTTTGCTGCCCACGTGGAGTATGATGGCGGACTCAACAAGGGAGGCAGCTTCCAGCAGTCGGCTCTGTTGGGTGGTGCCTGGAACGGACATAACGCTGACTTCTCGAAGACTTACTCGGTGCAGCTGATGTATAAGCGCTACTTCAAGAGTTATAATTATACCAACGCTTACCACTCGCTGCAGTTGACTGGCGTTTGGGGGCTGAACTTTGCCGACAAATGGCGCTTCGCTGGTTTCATCGACTTCTGGCGCGGCGAGAAGGCCAACGGCCATGGACAGCTGGTGATGCTGACTGAACCTCAGTTGTGGTACAACGTGAACGAGCACCTGAGCTTTGGTACCGAGGTGGAGCTGAGCAACAACTTCGTGTATAACTTGTATAACGATAAAAAGTTCTTCGTCAATCCTACCATCGCTGCTAAATGGAACTTCTAATTCTTTTGCTGTTGTTCCTGTTCCTGCCCTTTGGCAGTGCACAGGCTCAAGGCGACTTCGTGAAGGGAGCCGACATCGGTTGGCTGACCGCACAGGAACAGCATGGACAGAAATTCTACGACAACCAGGGGCGCCAGCGCGACCTCATGGAACTGCTGAAGACCGACTACCAGATGCGTGCCGTGCGACTGCGTGTGTGGGTGAACCCCAAAGACGGATGGTGCGGACGCGAGGACGTGCTGCAGAAGGCACTGCGCGCTAAGGCGCTGGGCATGGATGTGATGCTCTGTTTCCACTATAGCGACTGGTGGGCAGATCCCGGCAAACAGCCCATTCCCGCTGCGTGGAAGTCCTATGGCTATCGCAAGATGCGCCGGGCGCTGGCCGAACATACAGCCGATGTGATCAGCTTGCTGAAAGAACATGGTGTCACACCGCGCTGGGTGCAGGTGGGCAACGAGACCAGCAACGGCATGCTGTGGGACATGGGTCACATCAAGAAGCACCCGCGTCACTATGCTGGCTTTATCCGTGCTGGCTATGATGCCGTGAAGAAAGTGTCGCCAGAGACCATTGTCATTGTGCATCTGGATAATGGTTTTGATCCTAAGCTCTACGACGAGAACCTGGGCATCGTGCTGAAATACGGTGGCAAGTTCGACATGATTGGCATGTCGCTCTATCCCTACTGGGCGTTGGAAGCTAAGCGTGAGCCCACTGAAGAGCAGTGCATCATGGACTGTATGGCCAACATCCGCAGGGTCACAGAGAAGTTCAATCGCGACGTGATGATCGTCGAGACAGGTTTCCTAGTCGATGAACAGCATCCGGAAGTGATGGAGAAGGGTAGGGAACAGCTCAAGCGCATCATTCGCGAAGCACGCAATGAGTGCAACGGGCGCTGCCGTGGCATCTTCTACTGGGAGCCACAGTGCCTGCCCAGTGCCTATAAGTTGGGTGCCTTCAGCAGTAAAGGTGCACCCACAGCTATCATGGACGGTTTCGTGGAAAAATAGAAACAAAAAGAATAGTGCCGCTAAACCTGCTGTTTGGCGGCACTAAAGTATCGCTTTGGCGGCACTAAACGATGGGTTTGGTGCCGCCAAACTATTTGTCTTGTTTAATAGGATGCTTGACAAGGAATGCCGGCAGCGATGACGCGGTCGCGGATGGCATCCAGTTCTTCGTGTGTAGCTTTCTGCAGAAGCTTGTCGGGCGTCTCGCGGTCGATGGTGTAAATCATCACCTGGCGAGGGGCAATGGCCTTGACTGCCTCCAGCCACGGACCCACATATTCCTCTGAGGTGTTGTCGCTGTGGTCGCCATGCATGAACATGGTCTGGATGATGACGTGCCCGTTGAAGCGCTTCAGGTCTTCTATAATCTGCTGCACGTCGTAGTGGCCCGTGGGTCGATCTACCTTATTTATATATATAGGGTCCACAGTGTCCAGTTTCATGATGTTGTTGTCCACGCGCATCAGCGCATCGTGAACGGCCTGGCGGTGGATCATGGTAGAATTGCTCAGCACCGATACCTTGGCCTCGGGGAAGTATTTGTCGCGCAGGCGAAGCGTGTCGTCTATAATCTCAGGAAACTCGGGGTTGGCCGTGGGCTCACCATTGCCGGCAAAGGTCAGCACATCGGGGGTAGGGCCGTTCTGCTGCATGTCTTGCAACTTGGCCTCAAGGGCCTCGGCCACCTGCTGGCGGTGGGGCATGGGCAGATGAGGCCGGTGGTCGGCATTGAAGCCACACTCACAGTAGATGCAGTCGAAGGTGCACACCTTGCCATCGGCTGGCAGTAGGTTGATACCCAGCGATGTACCCAAACGACGACTGTGGATGGGACCGAAAATCGGAGAAGGATAAATAATCGTACTCATAATGGCGGCAAAAGTAAGTTTTTTCTGTCAGCTATGATAAAAAGTAAGGGGCTCTTTAACTCCTTTTAACGTGTTTGTGGTATAAAACTACCAAAAAAGACGTAACTTTGCAGACAATTTGGTGTATTACGCCTTAAAGCGAATGAAGAATAGAAAAAAGAAGACCCGCCGCCGTTATGGCTTGCAGGTCGTAACACTATGCATCAGCACTACTATGGTGTTGGTAATGTTGGGTTTGGTGGTCATGTCTGTCTTGACAGCACGAAACCTTTCTACTTTTGTGCGTGAAAACGTAACGATGAACGTGATGCTGGGCGACACGGTGTCTGTCAGTGAAGGTGTGGAACTGGGCAACATGATTTTGGCGCAGCCTTATGCCAAGCATGTGACCTATATCAGCAAGGAGCATGCGCTGAAGACCATGACCGAGGTGATGGGTGCCGATCCTAAGGAGTTTACGGGTGTGAACCCCTTTGAGGCCGAACTGGAGGTACAGATGAATGCCGACTATGTGGACACTGATTCCATGCGAAAGATATCCGACCATCTGATGACCAACGAAAAGGTGACGGATGTGGCCTATATGGAGAACCAGATAGACGATGTGAATCGCAATGTGCAGCGCGTCAGTGTTGTTCTTCTTGTCTTGTCGCTATTGCTCATCTTCGTCAGCTACTCACTGATTAGTAGCAGTGTGAGGTTGGGCGTCTATTCCAGTCGTTTCTTGATTCACACGATGAAGCTGGTGGGTGCTTCGTGGGGCTTCATTCGTAAGCCATTCCTTCGCAACTCACTGTGCATCGGCGTGTTGTCGGCCTTTATTGCCTGTCTGGTACTTGGCGGTGTGGTCTATGGCCTGTTCCGCTACGAGCCTGGTATTACCGACATCCTGACGTGGCGCGAGATGGTCATCACGGCATGTGCTGTGTTCCTGGCTGGTTTCCTGATTATGTTGTTCTGCACTCTGTTGTCGGTCAACAAGTTCCTGCGCATGACGGCCAATGAGGTTTATAAGATTTAAGTTAATAGAAATATAGAGTTATCATTTCATGAATAAGAGAGATTTTGCATTTGGAAAGATGAACTACATCCTGCTGGCAGTGGGCATGCTCATTGTCATCATAGGATTTATTCTGATGGGTGGCGACAGTTCTACGGCGGACGCCTTCAATCCTAATATCTTCAGCGCTCGTCGTGTCAAGGTTGCTCCAGTGGTTTGTCTGCTGGGCTTCGTGTCGATGATATATGCCGTTGTCTATAAGTCGAAGGAAGATAAGGAGGAGGCCGAATGACCTGGATTGAAACCATCATCATAGCTATCGTAGAGGGTCTCACCGAGTTTCTGCCAGTCTCTTCGACGGGTCATATGATCATCACGCAGAACTTGTTGGGTCTGGATCCGTCATCGTTGAGCGAGAGCGACAAGGCTTTCGTGCATGCCTTCACGTTCATCATCCAGTTTGGTGCCATCCTGTCTGTGGTATGCCTCTATTGGAAACAGTTCTTCCAGTTCGACAATAGTCCTGCACCTGCCGGAAGCAACCTTCTGCAGCAGCTGAAGCATCGCTTCAATTTCTACTGGTTGCTGGTTGTCGGTGTGCTGCCTGCAGTCGTTATCGGCTTGTTGGCTAAGAAGTCGGGACTGCTTGACTGGTTGCTCGACAGCGTCGAGGTGGTAGCCGTCATGCTGGTTGTCGGAGGCATCTTCATGTTGTTCTGCGACAAGCTCTTCAATAAAGGTACCGACGAGAATAAGGTGACAGAGAAGCGTGCGTTCAATATTGGTCTTTACCAGTGTATCTCGGTGATTCCAGGCGTGTCGCGCTCTATGGCAACCATCGTGGGTGGTATGACACAGGGACTGACCCGCAAGCGTGCTGCCGAGTTCTCGTTCTTTCTGGCCGTACCTACAATGGCAGGTGCCACCTTGTTGGATTTGCTCGACTTGTTTAAGGAAGACACGGCATGGGCCACAACGCACAACATCACCATGCTGCTCTTGGGATGCGTGGTAGCCTTTGTAGTGGCGCTGCTTGCCATGAAGTGGTTCGTGAACTTCCTGTCGAAATATGGCTTTAAGGCTTTCGGAGTGTATCGTATCATCGTTGGCAGCATTATCATCGTGATGCTGTTGACAGGTCATTCACTAGCAATGGTTGACTGATATGAACTTCCACGAAGGAGCTTTTGTTTTTGTCAACAAGCCTTATCGCATGTCGTCGTTTGGCGCACTGGCTTTTGTGCGCACCCGACTGTCGAAGAAGTTGGGCGTGAAGCGCCTGAAGACGGGACATGCCGGAACACTTGACCCGCTGGCAACGGGCGTGTTGATACTGTGCACGGGTAAGGCAACAAAGAAGATAGAGAGTCTGCAACTGCAGAGCAAGGAATATACAGCAACACTGCAACTGGGAGCCACGACACCATCGTTCGATCGTGAACATACGGTAGATATGACTTATCCCACCAAGCACATCACCCGCGAGTTGATACTCCAGGTGCTGAAACAGTTCGAGGGCGACATTATGCAGGTGCCTCCTGTCTATTCTGCCGTGATGGTCGATGGACACCGTGCCTATCATCTGGCCCGCAAAGGCGACGAGGTGGAGCTGAAGGCGAAGCCCGTGAGGATTGATGAGATAGAACTGACCGACTTCAATCCCGACACCATGCAGATGAGCATCCGCGTGGCTTGTGGCAAGGGAACCTACATCCGCTCGCTGGCACGCGACATCGGTAAGGCACTCAATAGCGGTGCTTTCCTCACAGCCCTCTGCCGCACCCGTTTAGGCGATGTACGTATTGAAGACTGCGTCAAGCTTGACGAGTTCAACGAGTGGCTGGAGCAGCAAGATATAGAAGATTTGAAAAGTAAATAAACAGCAAACAATTAACATACACCATAATGAAGTTATCACAATTCAAATTCAAACTACCAGAGAGCCAAGTAGCTCTCTATCCCCCTCATCGCGCATTCGAGAATGAGGATGGTACGATTGATCGCGTTTATAACCGTGACCAGTGTAAACTGATGGTGATACACCGTAAGAGCGAGAAGATCGATATGTTCAAGAAGGATGCCGAGGGCAACGATACCGAAGAGCTGATGACCTTCCGCAATATCGTGGACTACTTCGAAGAGGGTGATACGTTTATCTTTAACGATACACAGGTGTTCCCCGCTCGTCTCTATGGTACTAAGGAAAAGACCGATGCTAAGATTGAGGTGTTCTTGTTGCGTGAGCTCAACGAAGAACTGCGTCTTTGGGATGTGCTGGTAGAGCCCGCACGTAAGATAAGAATAGGTAATAAGCTGTTCTTCGATGGTGAAGGTCCTATGGTGGCCGAGGTCATCGACAATACCACGAGTCGTGGACGTACGCTGCGATTCCTATATGACTGTCCGCACGATGAGTTCAAGCGTGAGCTGTTCTCGCTGGGCGAGGCACCATTGCCACGCTATATCGTTGACCGTCGTCCGGCTGAGCCTGATGATATGGAACAGTTCCAGACCATCTATGCACGTCATGAAGGTGCTGTGACGGCTCCAGCAACAGGTCTTCACTTCAGTCGCGAGCTGATGAAGATGATGGAGATTCGTGGCTATAACTTTGCTTACATCACCGTGCATTGCGGCCTGGGCTCTTTCGATCCTATTGAGGTGGAAGACCTGACCAAGCACAAGATGAACTCTGAGCAGATGATTATCAGTGCTGAGGCTTGCGACATTGTGAACAAGACCAAGGCAGAGGGTCACCGCGTATGTGCCGTGGGCATCAGCACAGCACGTGCCACCGAGTCGGCAGTTGGCACCGATGGCATGCTGAAAGAGTTCGAGGGATGGACCAACAAGTTTATCTTCCCTCCCTACGAGTATGGCCTGGCTAATGCAATGATTACCAATTTCTATCATCCCGAGTCAACCATGCTGATGGCTGCCACAGCCTTTGGCGGTTACGACCTCGTGATGGAAGGCTATAAGAAGGCATTGAAGAACGACTATCAGTTCGGCTGCTATGGCGATGCCATGTTGATACTGGATGATTAAACTGCATAATGTATATCTAGGCCTGGGCTCAAACCTCGGACAGCGTGAGGAGAATATTCTTCAGGCCTATGAACATATAGAAAGGCTGATTGGACATATTGTGTGCCAATCAGCCTTTTTTTATTCCGAACCATGGGGCTTCCAGTCTGCCCATGGTTTTGTTAATACTGCCATTCGTGTGGAGACGTCCTTGTCGCCTTTCGAGGTGCTGCACCAGACACAGTACATAGAGCACCTGCTGGGCAAGACGGCTGCACATGCCACCATCCGTCAGTCACACGACGTGTGTCTGTATCAGGACCGTCCTATTGATATAGATATCCTGCTCTACGATAACTTATGCATGGACGAGCCGGAACTAAAAATCCCTCACCCGCTGATGCAGGAGAGGGAGTTTGTCATGATTCCGCTTCGCGAAGTGCTGCCGATTACTTACGCAGACCGAGAGCCTTCACAATAGCACGATAGCGGTTGATGTCGTTATCGTAGAGATACTTCAGCAACTTACGGCGACGACCTACCATCTTGGTCAGTGAACGAGCGGTACCGAAGTCCTTGTGGTTAGCCTTCAGGTGCTCTGTCAGGTGCTTAATACGATAGGTGAACAGAGCAATCTGGCTCTCTGCAGAACCGGTGTCTGTTGTTGACTTGCCATACTGGCCGAAAATCTCTTGCTTCTTAGCTTGATCGAGATACATAATTGAAATGTGATTAATTACTGTTTTTGCTCATACATTCTTCCGACGTCATGACGCCTTAATCACAGAGTGCAAAACGTCGTCGAATGCTTCGGACTTTCCGAAAAGCGGGTGCAAAGGTACAAAAAAAAGTGAAAAGTAAAAAGTGAAAAGTAAAAAATTTGCTTAAAACTAGCATTTTTTGTAACTTTGCACCCGATTTTACGTAAAATAATTATGCAGGATATCAGAAACATTGCGATTATCGCACACGTTGACCACGGCAAAACTACGCTCGTGGACAAGATGATGCTCGCAGGCAATCTTTTCCGCGAGGGACAGAACCTGTCGAACCAAGTACTGGATGCAAACGACTTGGAGCGCGAACGAGGCATCACCATTCTTTCTAAGAACGTTTCCATCAACTGGAAGGGAACGAAAATCAATATCATTGATACTCCGGGACACTCCGACTTCGGTGGTGAAGTGGAGCGTGTTTTGAATATGGCTGATGGATGTCTGTTGCTTGTCGACGCATTCGAAGGCCCCATGCCTCAGACTCGTTTTGTGCTGCAGAAAGCACTCGAGATTGGCTTGAAGCCTATTGTTGTGGTCAACAAGGTGGACAAGCCCAACTGTCGTCCAGAGGAAGTCTATGAGATGGTGTTCGATCTCATGTTCTCTCTGAATGCTACAGAGGATCAGCTGGACTTCCCCGTGGTCTATGGCTCGGCCAAGAATGGCTGGATGAGCGAGGACTACAACAACCCCACCACCGACATTCATTATCTGCTTGATAAGATCGTGGAGGTGATTCCCGCTCCTAAAAAGTTGGAGGGCACACCTCAGATGCTGATCACCTCATTGGACTATAGCAGCTATACTGGTCGTATCGCTGTGGGTCGTGTGCATCGCGGCACTTTGAAGGACGGCATGCAGGTCACCATCGCCCATCGTGACGGTTCGATGGAGAAGACCCGCATCAAGGAGCTCCACACTTTCGATGGCATGGGACATCAGCGCATCGACGAAGTAGAGTGTGGCGACATCTGTGCCGTCATCGGTCTTGAAAAGTTCGAGATTGGTGATACCATCTGTGACATGGAGAACCCAGAGCCACTGCCACCAATCGCTATCGACGAGCCTACCATGTCTATGCTCTTCATGATCAACGACTCGCCTTTCTTCGGTAAAGAGGGTAAGTTCGTGACCTCACGTCATATCAACGATCGTCTGGAGAAAGAGCTGGAGAAGAACCTTGCCCTTCGTGTAAAACCTTTCGAGGACTGCACCGACAAGTGGGTGGTTTCTGGTCGTGGCGTGCTGCACCTCTCTGTGCTCATCGAGACCATGCGTCGCGAGGGCTACGAGCTTCAGGTTGGCCAGCCACAGGTTATCTACAAAGAGATTAACGGTGTGAAGCACGAGCCTGTCGAGGAGCTCACCATCAATGTTCCCGAGGAGTTCGCCTCTAAGATGATTGATATGGTGACACGCCGCAAGGGCGAGATGACTTCTATGGAGAGTCAGGGCGAGCGCACCAACATCGAGTTCGACATCCCCTCACGTGGTATCATCGGTCTGCGTACCAATGTGCTCACCGCTTCTCAGGGTGAAGCCATCATGGCTCACCGCTTCAAGGAGTATCAGCCCTATAAGGGAGAGATCGAGCGTCGTGTCAATGGTTCAATGATTGCGCTTGAGACAGGTAATTCGTTTGCTTATGCTATTGATAAGTTGCAGGACCGTGGTAAGTTCTTCATCGATCCAGGTGAGGACGTTTACATGGGTGAGGTTGTCGGTGAGCATGTTCACGACAACGATCTGGTGGTAAATGTCTGCAAGGCTAAGCAGCTCACCAACGTGCGTGCATCGGGTACCGATGATAAGGCTCGCATCATCCCGAAGGTGGTCATGTCGCTCGAGGAATGTCTGGAGTACATCAAGGAAGACGAGTTGGTTGAGGTAACACCTAAGTCTATGCGTATCCGCAAGGCTATCCTTGATCACGATCAGCGTAAGAAGGCTGCGAAACAGTGAGCGTAATGATGCTTGCATCGATTACCGAACGCAAGCAGGCTCGACCGAAGGTCAAGGCTAACAAGCAGTAATACTGCTCTCCATCGTTCGGATGGCATACATAAAAAAGTGGCACAGAGGATTCGTTCCTTTGTGCCACTTCTTTTATTCTGATAGTCTGACCTTTTTGCTACAGTCTTATTCCTGACTATCGTGTTTCTGGTCGAACAGGCCGGCTTGCTCCAGAATGGGGATGATATGGCTGGCCAGCATTCGTTTGTTGTCCTTTTCTTCCGAGTAGTATTTGTTGCAAAGATCGGTGTCCTTTTTCAACATCTTTTCCATTAGTCTGTCGTTTATCAGTCGCAGATCGATGACACCCTTTTCATTGCTACCGTGCGAGATGAGGTAACATACCTGACGTTTCATGTGGTTGCTGGCACTGATGGCTCCGCCAATGGCGCCAAACATATAGGCAGATACGAATTCTGACTGGGCTATTTTCTTTCCGATTATTTTGTTTACGATCAGCAGACTGCGCTTGCCAATGCGTCTGGCCTTCACATAACCATTGCCAAAGGGTGTTCCCTCGAACCGCAGGTCGCGACAGTTCACGTAGAGTGTGTTGTTGATAGCGATGGCAAAGGCTTCTTTTTTCAGTAGTTTGTCAATAGACTTGTTGCCCGTGGTGAAGGCAAAGTCACTGCCGCCCCACCACATCTGATGCGTCTTACTGTGGGTCTTGATGTGTATAGAGTCCAGTTCTTCCCATTTGTTGTCCATGAAATCTTCATAGGTCATGCAGAACTTCTTCTGTGCGGTGGTTGTTAGTGATACTAATAGCATGGCTATGCATAGTATCCATCTCGCGTTGTTTTTCCTCATTGTTAGTGTGTTTTTGGTTTATTGTTGTCGTCTTACAAGTGTGTGCGTAGTGTCAGCATCACTGTTGCACATTTAAAGCCATAAGCTTCGTTCTCAGGTTGGTTGAATCCTTCTGGTCGTTTGAATGTGGCCATCTGTATAGCTGCATCAATGCCAACGCTAAAGTGGTTGTTCAGCATCACACCGAGTCCCACCGATTCCCTCATGCCAAATCCCACATCGTCGGAACCACTGTCGTGATAATACCCCATGCCAATGCCCACGGAAAGGTCTGCATAGAAGTGTTGAGCGAATGTGCCGCCCATAACCAGACTAGGACCGGCATAGAAGAAATTATAACTCACTTTCGACGTGTTGAAGTAGTTGCCTATTGAAAGGTTTGTCTGGCTGCCATACAGGTCAAAGCCATAGCCCCACAGGTCTCCTATGCTGTGGATAGATAGGTCGAAAGCAGTACCTCTGGCGTTAGAGATGTAGTCTCTACCGTCGTTCGAGAGGTACATTTTCGATAAAGTCCACATCGGCCCACCACTAATCTTAATGACACCTTTTCGTGACTCTTTCTCTTTCTCGACGTCGAAATAGCTGCTTGCATCTTCAAAAGAGCTCTCTTCTATAGTGGTATCTTGCTGTTCTTCTTTATCTCCTACCTCAGCCAATGTGCTATATTTGCTTATTACCTGTTGTGCGGCCTCCTCCTGACGCTGCTTCACCATCTGCTCTTGTTCTTTGCTCATGGCCTGTATGGGTGACTGGTTCTGCTGTATGCCCATAGCCAACAGGTTCTTGATGCGTTTAGGTGATATCGTCAGGGCGCTGTTTGTTTCGCCGTCGTAGTAGGCCATCGTACCTTTCAACGTGTTCTTCTTCATGTCGCTATGGTCCACCACCAGCATGTTGCCGCCCCGTTGTGCTGTTTCTTTTACAGCCAGGTTCAGTATTCGGGTGTAGCTTTTTTGCAGCGAAGAGTGTCGGCTTTTGATTTTTAGTTGCCCGATGCTGCGCGCTTCGTTGGGTATTGTGTCCCTATGGCCCAGTATCATCACTTGGCTGGTTGCTTTCGGTTCCAGCGCCTGTGTAGTCATTTCGGTCGTTATCTTTGGTGCACAGCCTACCATCAGGCTTGCGGCCATGACAACCATTGCGATATTTTTTTTCATGTAATTATATGGTTAAAGTCGGTACAAAGGTAATGTATTTTGTCTTGATGTGCAAATATTTTACTTAAACTTTTACCCCTTCCCCAATATTTTTGATGTTGTCATAAAGACTAAGAAAAAGAGACATACTTACCGTTGGTTTGTAAGTATGTCTCTTGTCAATATATTGTTGTGCTATTATGCGTCGGCAAAGATGCGCCCGTCTTCCAGTTTGATTTCCAATTTGGTGTATTCACAGTGGAAATCGTTCTTCAGGCGATCTAGGTATCGGCGGCTCTCCCAGTGACACATGGGCAGATCGTGCAACAGATAGTTGCCGCAAGCCTCCGGACGTGTGGCGGGCACCTCTTTCTGTGTCAGTATCCACTCCAAGCATTCGATGGTCAGTCGGCGCATGTCCTCCACCGTATAGGTGCCGGTCATGATGATATACATGCCCGTCAGGCAGCCCATCGGACCAACATACACGACGTCGTCTTTTGCCTCGCTGTTGCGAAACCATGTCGCCATCAGGTGTTCCAGGCTATGCATCGCAGCAGGTGCCACGGCAGGCTCCTGGTTGGGTTCGGTGATGCGCAGGTCGAAGGTAGTAAATCCTTTGTCCTCTCTCGATACATAGATGCCGGGCTTCAGGTGGGTATGGTCTATTGTAAAACTCTGTATTACTTCCATTTCTTTAATGCCCCCTAAGTTCTTGGACGAGCCAAGCGGCAAAGCCGAGCGAGGGGGATGGGGGTCTGAACAAGCGTTTTCAGTTCCCCTATGTAGTTTGACTTATTTATGGAGTCTGCGCTTGTTCAGACCCCTTTGCCTCTTAAGTTAATGGGCATTTAGAGACTCTCTACGAAGGTGCGAGTGGTGACAAACGACTTCTCTGCCACTGTGTTCCAGAAGTCATGATACTGCGAGGCATCGGTGTCGCGCAGGGGGATGTCGCTGACCACACGGAACGAGATAAACTTCACCTTATTTATATAACACGTCTGTGCGATGGCACACGACTCCATGTCGATAGCTTTCGCCTCGGGGAAGTGACCCACAATCTCGCGAGCCTTCTCTTTAGAGTCCACAAACCAGTCGCCGGTCACGATGAGGCCCCCGTGAATCGTGATGCCTTCGGTCTTCAGACTGAGGGCCTTGCGCAGCAATTCGGGGTCTGTCTGATAGCGGGCGGGCAGACCCTGCACCTGTCCGTAAACGGTCTTGTCGTCGATGGCCGTTCCGCAGTACACATCGTGATAGCACAGTTCGGAACTCACCACGATGTCCTGCACGTTGATATCATCCCCATTGCCACCGGCGCATCCGCTGCTGATGATGATGTCGGGGTGAAACTCGTTGATCATGCGCTGGGCGCCCAGTGCGGCATTCACTTTGCCGATGCCGCATTTCTCTACTCTTACGTCGCTGTTCTTGAAAACCTGTTGCAGTTGTTGCAACTCTTTGTCCATAGCGACAATAATTCCTATTTTCATTCTTTCTGTTGTATTTTGACGACAAAGATAGTGGAAATATTTTAAATTCACGTGGTAAGTACGAATTTATTTTGTAATTTTGCGGCCAAATAAATAATAACTTGCAAGATTATGAAATCGTTGAAACCATGGCTACTGGATGCAGTGGCAGTGTTGTTTTTTGTGGTGTTGGCATTTGCCTATTTCTATCCAGCCGACTTCGAGGGTCGTGTGCTGAACCAGGGAGATATCTCTGCTGGCGTAGGTGCAGGCCAGGAACAGGCTGATTACATGGAGCGCACGGGCGACCGTACCCGTTGGACCAACGCCTTGTTCTCGGGCATGCCCACCTATCAGTTGTCGCCATCTTACAATAGCGACAAGGTCATCAGCAAGGTGGCCGATGCCTATCATCTGTGGCTGCCGCTCAACGTGTGGTATCTGTTTGCCTACTTGCTGGGCTTCTACATCCTGTTGCGTGCCTTCGACTTTCGTCAGCAGCTGGCTGCGCTGGGTTCCATCCTGTGGGCCTTCAGCACCTATTTCCTCATTATCATTGCTGCCGGACATATCTGGAAGGTGATGGCGCTGGCCTATCTGCCCCCTATGATTGGTGGTATCGTGCTGGCCTACAGGGGGAAATATCTGTTGGGTGCCGTTGTCACGGGCATCTTTGCGGCCCTCGAGGTGCAGGCCAACCACGTACAGATGACCTATTATTACTTGTTTGTCATCCTATTTATGCTCATTGCCTATCTCGTTGACGCCGTGCGCAAGAAGCAGATGGCTCATTTCTGCAAGGCTACGGCAATGGTTGCCGTGGGCGGACTGCTCGGCATCTTGGCCAACATATCTAATCTGTATCACACTTGGCAGTATTCGCAGGAGACCATGCGTGGCGGTAGCGAACTGGTAAAGAGCGATGCCGGCAACCAGACCGCTGGCGGACTGGAACGCTCGTATATCACCGACTATAGCTATGGCATCGGTGAGACCTGGAGTCTGCTGGTTCCTAATGTGAAGGGCGGCACCTCAACACACGTGATTTGGGAGGATGAGGCTGCCAAGGATATTCTGGAGAAAGAACAAGTGGAACTGGGTGGTGGACAGAAAGCACCAGCCCTGGCGGTGGTTGGCGAACTGGCTAATCCCAATGGCTTCTTCAAGGAGACCACCGGCGGACAGCCCATCTACTTCACACAGTATTGGGAAGAGAGCCTGGAGCCCGGTGCTCACGGCACCATGGGCCCCGTCTATGTGGGCGCCTTCGTGCTGATGCTCTTCGTGCTTGGCTTGTTTATAGTCAAAGGTCCTATGAAGTGGGCACTGCTGGCAGCCACCATCCTGAGCATCATGTTGGCCTGGGGTAAGAACTTCATGGGCTTGACCGACCTCTTCATCGACTATGTGCCGATGTATGCCAAGTTCCGTGCCGTCGAGTCTATCCTCGTCATTGCCGAGTTCACCATTCCACTGCTGGCCATGCTGGCCCTCAAGGAGGTCATCGAGAAGCCCGAGGTACTTGCCGGAAAGAAAATCTACTATCTCTATGGCGCCTTTGCAGCAACGGGCGGCATGTCGCTGCTCTTTGCGCTGATGCCTACGCTGTTCTTCGACTTCTACTCTAATGCTGAGGTCACCGTGGCCAGTCGCATCCTGCCAGCTCCTGCCGATGCGCAGTCGCTGCTCACGGCACTGAGTCATGCACGTCAGTCTATCTTCACTGCCGACTGTTGGCGCTCGTTCTTCATCATTGTCGTTGGCACGCTGATGCTGTTGCTCTATCGTGCTAAGAAACTGAAGGCGCTGCCCGTAGTGGCTGTCCTGTTGGTGCTCTGTCTGGTCGATCTGTGGCAGGTAAACCGCCGCTATCTGAATCCTAACGACGAGCATCAGTTCATTAAGAAGGTGGAGCAGCGCTATGTGCGCCCAATGACCGATGCCGATCGTCAAATCCTGGCAGATACGTCGCTCGACTATCGTGTGCTGAATCTGGCTGGCAATCTCTTCAACGAGAACGAGACATCTTACTATCATAAGAGCATTGGTGGCTATCATGCCGCCAAGCTTCGCCGCTATCAGGACCTCATCGACTATTATATCAGTCGGGAGCACAACCAGGTGTTTGCTGCGCTCCAGCAGTACAATGGCGAGTTGCAGGAGGCACCAGGCGACAGTCTGTGGCCTGTGCTCAACATGCTGAACACGAAGTATTTCCTCTTGGCACAGCAGAACTTCTACCGTCCCAACCCCTATGCACAGGGCAACGCATGGTTTGTTGATAAGCTGAGCTATGTGGATAATGCCACTGCCGAGATCAACGCGCTGCGCACCATCAACCTCCGCCACGAGGCGGTGGCCGACAAACAGTTTGCCGACGTGCTCGGACAGGCCTCTGCGCTCGACACGGCTGCCGTGGTGAAGATGACGGCTTACGAGCCTAACCAGCTGAAGTATCAGGTGAAGAGCAGCAAGGGTGGGGTACTGGTATTCTCCGAGATCTACTATCCCGGTTGGGAGGCTACCGTCGATGGTCAGCCCGTAGAACTGGGACGCGTCAACTATGTACTGCGTGCCATGCGTATCGAGGGTGGCGAGCACGAGGTTGTGCTCAGCTTCTTCCCGCAGAGCATCACCACCACCGAGGTCATTGCCTACACCTCGCTGGTCATCCTCGTCCTTCTGGTTCTGGTACTGTTGTTCTTTACCTATCGAAAGAAACAAAAATAAATATGGAATTTAGAACCAAGGTTCATATTCCCAGCTATCCATTCAGCATTGAGCCCCTCGAAGAGATTCTCTTCGTGGGCTCTTGCTTTGCTGACAGCATCGGCAGTCGTTTCAAGGAGGAGCGCTTTCCGGTCGTTGTCAATCCCTACGGTGTGATGTACAACCCCGTATCGGTGCTTCACACCGTCATGCGCACCGACGCCAAACCGCGTGTGGCGTTTCTAACGTTGGGCACCAACCACGTCTATCGCCTGAAGGAAACGGGCGAGATTGTTGATAACTGTCAGAAGCGTCCGCAGCGTCTTTTCCAGGAAGAGGAACTGTCTGTGCAGCAGTGCGTTGATGCCTTGCAACAGGTGGTCGATGAACTTTCCGCCAGACGTTCAGACGTTCAGGTTGTTCTCACCGTCAGTCCTATCCGTTATCAGAAGTACGGCTTCCACGAGAGTCAGTTGTCGAAAGCCACCTTGCTGTTGGCGGTCAACGAGCTGGTGGCTCGCAATCCCGGTGTCGCCTTCTATTTCCCCGCCTACGAGATCGTGCTCGACGAGTTGCGCGATTATCGTTTCTACCAGCCCGACATGATTCATCCATCGGCACAGGCCGTGGAGTATATCTGGGAAAAGCTAGTTGAAACGCTGTTCAGCGACAGCGCCAAGCAGTTTCTGAAGGAATGGAAGCCCATCAAAGAGGCCTTAGGCCATCGTCCTTTCCATCCAGAAAGCGACACCTATCGCGAGTTCTTGGAAAAGGCTCAGCAACAAGAACGTGAGTTGCTGGCCCGCTATCAAGACAATCGTCAAAACGAAATAATAAAAGAATAATAATTATTTCCTCCACTATAAAAACCAGCATCTTGAAACGAGGTGCTGGTTTTTTATTTGCAGAAAAGAAACTTCTATTAAAAAGAAATATAATATTACGAAGAAATGTTTCTGTTTGAAATTTTATATGTATCTTTGCACATAAGTATTGCCGATACATCGTTAAAACGATGCTTGCCTATCATGGCTTGATTCCCTGAGTGCAGGGTGGCGGTACGATTTTTGAGGTTAAAACATTAGCGTTGGCTATTATTCAAAACGTTCAGAAACTTGCAGGTGGAAAGAACTCGAAAAGAAATAATGGTGACGCTCACTGATATGTGGGCGTTTCTTTGTTCCTTTTCGTAGGTTTCCTGCAAGTACCTTGAACGTTGGACGGGGATTCGTCCACTTCTTGTGTCTATACATGAGCAAGGTATTTGTAGGAACATTTGTTTATTTGCTCGACGCATTATAAAACTATAATGCTACATGGCTAAATCGTTAATTGAGGAACTGCCCCGAATAGTGAGTGAGGGCAGGCGTGAGGCTGCACAGATACTGGAGCGGCTAAGTAGTGGTACGCAAATTGGTCTTCAGACCAATGAGTTAGTGTTGCCGAGTAAGGATGTGAGTGGACTGTTTAAGGGCAGTACGCCCCAGATACCTAATGCCTTCACAATGGCTGGCGGCAATGGGGAGTGGATGAACCGCCTCATCTATGGTGATAATCTTTTGGCAATGCAAGCTCTGCTTGCTGGTGATGCCCAGACAGGGCTTCCTTCACTTCGTGGTAAAGTTGACCTTATCTATATTGACCCACCGTTTGATTCCAAAGCAGACTATCGGACGAAGATTTCTTTGCCAGGTACGGATATTCAGCAGAAGCCAACGGTCATTGAGCAGTTCGCGTATGCAGATACTTGGGAAGAAGGAACCATTTCGTATTTGAAGATGATATATCCTCGATTAGCGCTTATAAGAGAACTACTATCTAGTTCAGGGAGCCTATTTGTGCATATTGATTGGCACATTGGACATTATATGAAACTTATTCTTGATGATATCTTTGGTAAAGAAAAGTTTAGAAATGAAATTGTTTGGCAATATTCTGGATGGAACAAAAAACTAAAGAACTCTTTTGAAAAGAGACATGATGTAATTCTTTTCTATTCATTTGATGATGATGGCCATAATTTTAATTCCTTTTTTGAACAATGGGAATCAGAAGAAGAATATATAAAACGAAGAAAACAAAAGCCATATACCGACGAAAATGGTAGAAGATATGTAATGTCTGACGCAGGAAATGGAAATAGAGTTAGACGTTATTTAGATGAAGCGATGAAAGATGGTGTGGTTATTGACGATGTGTGGAATTTAGATAAACTTAATAATTCTGCAAGGGAAAATGTAGGATATGCCACTCAAAAGCCTGAAGCCCTTCTCGAACGCATCATCAAAGCTTCTTCCAACGAGGGCGACCTCGTTTGCGACTTCTTCGGAGGTAGCGGCACAACGGCTGCTGTGGCTGAGCGATTAGGCAGACGATGGATAACTTGCGATATTGGTAAGCCTGCTTCGTTGGTAATGCGTAAGCGTTTCATAGATCAGGAAGTGAAACCATTCCTTTATCAGAGTATTGGCGACTATCAGAAGGAGGCGTTTAGGAATAACAAGCGCTATAAGCACGTAGGTGATTTGAGCCAAGTGGTACTGGGTCTGTATGGTGCACTACCCTTTACACCTGAACAGACGAACGACAGGAACTTCGGATATATAAAAGGTACGCGAACGCTGGTGATGGTAGATTCACCTAATCGTCTGACAACTGCTGCTACTATCCGCAAGGCTGTAGAAGCCAAAGCATCGCTGCTTGGTGGCGATTGGGAAAAGGTGGTTGTGCTGGGTTGGAACTTTGCCTTTGATATTTCGCAAGCTATTCAGAAGTATGAGAACTCGAACGTGGAGGTATTGGTGATACCACCAGATCTATTGGATAAGCTGGCCAAGAAAGGCTTCAAGAAACTGATAGATGATAAGTCCGTTCGTTTCTCGTCGCTGCAATACTTGGTGGCTAAGCCATTGGTGGTGAAGCAGAATGGCGATCAGGACGAGATAGACGTGGAGTTGGAGAACTATGTGCTGCTGTCGCCAGACAATATCCCGCTGGATGATAAGGACAAAGAGAAACTGCAACAGGTGTTGGAGCGAGACCCGCTCTCGCTGATAGAATACTGGAGCATCGACCCCGACTACGACGGGGTGACCTTCCGCTCCACTTGGCAGGACTATCGGGAGAATATGGAGAACGACAACGACCCGCTGCATTGTGTCTATAAGACTCGTCTCAGAGTACCCCATAAGGCTCAGAGAAAGGTGTGCATCAAGGCTGTAGATGTGTTTGGATTTGAAAGTCAGGTAATCAAGGAAGTATAGGCTATGGCAACAAACGGAATGAATGCTTCGCTGGAGTTAGCCAAGCGACTCAGCGAGACGGTGAATGCAGCATGGGAAAGTGGTGAACTGTTGGAACAAGTGACACCCACGACGCAAGAGTTGTTGAAGTTCTGGTTCTCGGAGGAGTACTGTTCTTTGCGTAATCGTAACTTCCATATAGGTCAGCGTCAGGCGATTCTCAATGTGATATATCTGCATGAAGTGATGGGCGTAAAGAACGTGATGGAGTATTACGAACAACTGACGCCAGACTTGATGCCTGTTGTAGAGTTAGCAACCTTGGGGCAGAAGAAATATCAGATGCCCAAGTATGCCGTAAAGATGGCAACAGGAACAGGTAAGACTTGGGTAATGCATGCCCTGTTGCTGTGGCAGATGCTGAATGCTCGTCATGAGGATGTAAAAAGCGGACGTTTTACCAAGAACTTCCTGATAGTGGCTCCTGGTCTGATAGTATATGACCGTCTGCTGGATGCATTCTGCGGTCGGATGCAGCGAGATAAGGAAGAACGGGATATTGAAACCAACGACTTCTATCTAAACCAGGAAGTCTTTATACCTGTTCACTATCGGCAAGAGGTATTTTCGTTCATTCAGAATAATGTCGTCACCAAAGACGAAGGTATAGGAAGAAAAACAACTGGCGATGGACTGATAGCCCTCACCAACTGGCATCTTTTTGAAAACCAGATAGAAGAAGAGAATACAGGTGAAGACGGAGAACTGACACCCTCAGAGATTATTGACAAGTTGTTGCCTATCCGTCCTGGCAAGGCAGCCGGCAATGACTTGGGTATGCTGGATCGTCGCTATCTGCGAGGTTCGGAACTGGAGTATCTTGCAAGTCTGGAGGACATTATGGTGATTAATGATGAAGCTCACCATATTCATGAACTGAAGCGGAATGGCGAGATAGAGGAAGTGGAATGGCAAAAAGGATTGAACGTCATTTCTGAGAAGAAAGGTGAACGATTCTTCCAAGTGGATTTCTCGGCTACACCCTACGACCAAAGAGGTTCTGGAAAGAAAGCACAAAAATGCTACTTTCCCCATATCGTCGTAGATTTCGATTTGGCTACTGCTATGCGTAAGGGTTTAGTAAAAACGTTGCTTTTGGATCGTCGTCAGGAGCTGACAGAGCTGAAGGACTTGGATTACAAGGCTGTTCGTGACGAGCGGAATAAGGTCTGTGACTTGAGCGACGGACAGCGGTTGATGCTGCGTGCAGGCTTGGCAAAACTGAAGAGACTGGAAACAGAGTTTACGGCTGTCGATGAAAACAAGAACCCCAAGATGCTGGTCATCTGCGAAGACACGTCTGTGGCTCCTTTTGTAAACCAACTGATGTTGGAAGATGGATTGGCACAAGAAGATGTTGTCACCATCGACAGTAATGCCAAAGGAGAGGTAAGTGAAGAGGAATGGAAGGAAACCAAAAAGAAACTCTTTGATATCGACAAATACCAGAAGCCCAAAGTTATTATCTCTGTGCTGATGCTGCGTGAGGGATTCGATGTGAATAATATCTGTGTGATAGTTCCGCTTCGCTCTTCGGAGGCTCCTATCTTATTGGAACAGATTATAGGTAGAGGCTTGCGTCTGATGTGGCGAGAACCAGATTATCAGAGCATCAAAGAACTAGATCGAAAGCGAGTGCTTCAGCTTCACACGCACCCCACTACTTATATAGATATGCTAAGCATCATTGAGCACCCAGCCTTCCTGCAGTTTTATGAAGAATTGTTTGCCGAAGGACTGGCAGCAGAGGATACAGGCGAAACAGGCGCAGGTGGTGCAACAGGTGACTTAATCAGAGTGGGGTTACGTGAGGACTATGTGCAGTTTGACTTTGACTGGCCCATGATAGTTAGAGAAGCGGAAGAGGAACTGGAGGATGTGGATATAGACATCAATACGCTCCAGCCATTTACAGCCTTTCCTTTGGACAAGTTGCGCCAGTTCTTGGCTATTGAAGGTGAGACCTTCATCTCTCAAGAAGCATTGTCAAAGACGCAGTTTGGACGGTATAAGGTAACAGCCAATCTGTTTACAGCTACCAGTTATAATGAATATCTGCAAAAGTTACTTCGTACCATCACGCTGAGATTTGACAGAATATCTTCCCATAAGGAAATGCCTGTGCCTAATCTTCAGATTAACGAGGCTCGTATGATAGCTGTTGTAGATATGTATATCCGTACAAGACTGTTTGGTCAGCCATTTAATCCCTTCAATGGAAGTGACTGGAAGATACTCTTATCGAAAGATGCTATTGTTACAAAGCATATCATCGAGGAGATGGCACGAGCTATCTTCAACATCCAAAATAACATCATGACGACGGATGCTCAGGTGGTGCATACCAAGTTCTCGTCTGTTGCAGAGATTAAGATGCGTGAGTCTTTCTCATTAGTGGTCAGCAAATGCATCTACGAAAGTCTGGGATATCCTACCAGTCGTGGAGGATTTGAGAGGGCATTTATTGAATTTCTCGACAGAGACGGAGAGGTGGAGCGCTTCTTGAAGATAAACGAGAGCCAGCATTCCTTCGCAGTCATCTATTACATGAGGAAAGACGGACTAATGGCTACCTATCATCCTGACTTCATCGTTGGTACGAAGAAGAAGATATATCTGATAGAGACAAAGGGGAACGACAAGCTGTTTGATAAAAACGTTCGACAGAAGCAGACTGCCGCAGTAGAGTGGGCACGCAAGATAAACGAACTGAAGCCCGAAGAGCGAATGAATTGTGAATGGGAATATGTTCTTATCAGTGAGGATAATTTCTATGGCTTATCGCGTAATGGTGCCACAATAACAGATATCTGTGATAGATGTAAAGTTTCGCTGTCTGCCGCAACTGGTGAATTGTTTATGTAAAGGCTTAAATAAGATACCTAGGATCTGGCCTCAGTCTCATAGTGGTGTCTATTGACACTAGGGGACTGGTCCCGATGATTTTCAACACACAAAAGAAGTGGCGGCACTTGCGGGTGCCGCCACTTCTTTATCGGTATCCCTCCCTACTTGGGGAGAGGGTAGGGAGAGGCTTTACTTAATCACGACCTATTTGCCGTTTACGATGTAGAGACCCTTATGAACCTTGACGACGCGTACCCCCTGCATGTTAAGTTAATAATGTAAGTGTATGTTATTATTTGAATAAAACAGGTACCTGGTACATGTTTCAATTATTAAAAACGAAAGCCGCAGGTGCTCGACCAACGGCTTTGTATATAAGGAACGGTTGCGGAGCTTGATGTAATCGCGCCTATATGCAACTCTCATTCGCACTGCAAAGATAAGTATATTTATCTTATCTTCCAAACTTTTTCGTACTTCTTCCGTCATAAAACCTCAAACTATCTATAATCAGTAACCTTATTTTCGCCCACTATAACAACCAGCATCTTGATACGAGGTGCTGGTTTTTTGTTTGCAGAAAAGAAACTTCTATTCCAATGCGTTGGTCAATCAGCGTATCAAGAGTATTGTGGTGCGCAAGGAATTGACCGATGAAAGGTTTAGAACTCTCGATTTGAACACTGATTTCGAGGCTATAAAGAAACGATAAGATAGCTTCGTATTATAAATTGAAAAACTTATTCATCGGCAAAAACACTACATTATCTTCTTATTCGGCCACTATTACGGTGTTATAGCGCCACTGTTGCAATGCAATAGTGGCACTTTGGTATCTTACGACTTAAGTCGTGAGATCTTTCGACTTAAGTCGTGAGAACTGTTGACTTAAGTCGTGAGATCTGTTGACTTAAGTCGAAAGATCTGTTGACTTAAGTCGAAAGTTACAAAAGCGTGAGTATTGGGTTGCGAGACCTGCGCTTTCGCAACGCCATCCTTTTCGTTCTGTGTTGCGAAGGCACGAATCTGGGGTCGGATGCCGGGATTCTTTGTTTCTTTTTGGCCTGTGAGTAGCTTCATACTTCGATTTCGATGAAAAATCAAGGTAGAAGTCGTCTTTTTCTCGGGCGGCTCAGGGTGGGGCGTCATTTCGCGCGCATATATAATATAAGGAGAGTGTATAATACCGGTATTGATATATATCAAGACAAACATAAAAAATGCATTATTTCTCAAATTTTTCCCGAAAAAGTTTTGGTGGTTCCGAAAAAAGCCGTACCTTTGCATCCGCTTACGAGGAACACCTCCTCACAGCAAAACAAGAAGAGTTCTTTGAAAGATTTACATAGACAGAGAAGTAGTACAAGAAGCGAGTGCTAATCTTAATTGAAAAGCACTTGGGTAACAGTAACGAACCGTCAATCATATTTTAAAATAGGTTGATAGACTTGATACTTTTTGGATAGTCATTCTGAAACAGATAATAGATAGTCCTCCTTTATTATATAGGGGAGCGGCGATCAAAAGATACAAACATTATACAATGAAGAGTTTGATCCTGGCTCAGGATGAACGCTAGCTACAGGCTTAACACAT